>NZ_DAMBUH010000004.1:25958-26432 GCF_032053605.1 Tianweitania sp. | reverse complement strand
GATCGGCATCGATCGCGGCCAGACGGATGCCGGCGACCCGTGGATGGTGTTCTTCGACACCGCCACGCAGGACGTGTTCCTTCATGTCGCTCGCTTCGATGGCCAGTGCATGCTGATCTGCGAAACGCTCGACCTGAGGCTGACACGTCCAACAATCACTGATGTCATCCTCGCTTTCGAGGAAAGCGTGCGGGACTTCGTCGCCATCCGGCAGGACCGAAACTCCAATGTCGTGCTGCATCCGGCAGCGCGCATCATCATGTCGATCTCCGCGGTCTTCCTTCTGTTCAAGCTGGAAAATGGCGGCACCGCTCAGGCGAAGACCCTGATCGAAACAGGCGCCGCGGCCGATGCTACGCGCAAGCAGGATGCGGGCATGGCCCCACGCCTGCATCAGGCCGTTGCGCGCATCTTCGACATCGCCGACGCCCCAGCCGCAGCCGCAGCGATCGCCGGCGCCATTCTCAGCGTCGA
>NZ_DAMBUH010000004.1:0-25948 GCF_032053605.1 Tianweitania sp. | reverse complement strand
GAACTCGCCCGTGCCCAGCTTGCCGCTGATCACCAGTCGTCCGAACTCGTCGGGATCAATGACGATCATCCCGCTGACGGTATCGTTGCCGTAAACACGCATCATGAAGACGCTGCAATTGTTGCAGTGACGGAAGACGCGGCGGCGGATGCGCCGTCTTCAGGAGCCGCGCACGCGGTCGCCCTTGAACACGGCACGGTTGATCTCAGCCCCAAGATCCAGATCGCCATGCACACGGCAGCGATCGCAGCACCTGCGGAACAGGCCGCCGCGGCGCCGGACCATTCCACGCCTGAGACGATCACACCGCAACCTCAGGCCCCCCAGCCGCATGTTGATGACGACCACCACGCGGTTGCGTCAAGCGGTGGCACGACCGTTCCTGCCTCGCAACCCACCGTTTCTTCCGATGCCAACGCCAGCGTCAGCACCCCAGCGTCCACCACGCAGGAAACGGCCACGACAACCAGCCTCGCCGCCCGCGCCGTTCAAAGCCTGTTGAGCGAAACGGCCCTGCCCGGTCTTGCCCCTTCTGTCATCGATGACGGCGACGTCGCCGCCCTGCCGGTCGGTCTTGGCGACATCACCATCGCCGATCTTCCCGATCTCGACACAAGCGTGGCCCTGTTCCGCGAAACGACCCTGACCGGCGACCTGCTCACCGACACGATCATCGATTTCATGGCTCGTTTCGGCAGCTACGACGTGGAGTTTGCGGACGGACGCGTGTTGATCGAGCAGCATGATACGGCTTCGCTCAGCTCTGATCACATCGGGATCTGGACCAACATCATGGAGGATGGCAGCGCCATTTCCGTGATCGGCCACATCGATCTCGTGACGGACGTGACGACCAGCCTCAGCTAGAGCTGGGGTGCCGACACACTTCGCTCTGTTGTTCGGCCGCCTTCTTCGCTAAGGCATTTCACACGCAGCAGATGATCCGCCTTCCAGCGGGTGTACTGCAACGATGTGGCTGCCGTGGGAGCGCCGACAATTTTTTCGTTCAAACCTGTTATCGCGCAACTGCGAGGTCCAGCGGCCTTTTCCATGGCCGCCGTTCTCATCTGTCTTGTCACGGCCTCGGCCGTCTGGGTGGAAAGCGATGCCTACCGCTATAGCTGCGGCGTCCTGATCATCGCAGCGCTCGTCGATTATTGGCGAACGCCACAAGCCGCACGGCCATCCATCGGCTGGGGCGGCTTGGCCTGTGTGATCTGGGCTCTTTATGTCGGGCTGCGCTATGGCTGGGTCTTCTTCAGCGTACCCGGAAAGCATGGCTCCGCCGAAGGCATCTACCTCTTCCCGCTGCTCTTTCCCACGATCGGCTACGCCTTCTTCCGCATCCGCAACCGCCTGGCCGGCCTGGCCGACTTGTTCATGCTGATCAGCCTTGTGCTGCTCGGCACAACCATAGACTTGCACCATGTGTTCGATGGCGAGCGGACGCCCTTCCTGTTCCAGAACAACACAATCCACGCTTCCGTCGCTGCCGGCCTCATCACGATCTGCGCGCTGGCCTATGCTGAGAACGCCTACCGAAACCGCGCGAACCAGCGTCCGCTTGAACAGGCGCTCCGCCTGACACTTGCCTTGGCTGTGATCGCGCTCTGCTTGCTCGGCATTTATGGCGCCAAGTCGAAGGGCGTCTGGCTGGCACTTGCTCTGTCCGTGCCTATCCAGGCGCTGACGAGCCTCGTGCATCTGCCGCGAAAGCAGGTGCTTGTAGGGGCATCCATCGCCTTGCTGGGCTTGGCCATCATCCTGTTCATCGCCAGCGCCGGCATCATCCGTGAGCTTGCCCCGGTGACGGCAAGCGGTCTGGCCCTATTTGATGCGACGCTGCTGGATGGCGTTGGCGCCGTTCGCACAGCCATTGCGCAGGGGTCCGTGCCCTTCTCCTTCAACGAACGCCTGATGCTCTGGATGAATGCGCTCGAGATCATCACGGCGCATCCCATCTTTGGCGCGGGCGTCGGCTGGCAGCGCATATGGGCCACGACGACCTACGCCTCGGTGCCCTACAATCTCATGCATAATGGCTATGTCGAGATCGCCATCCGCTATGGCCTAAGCGGGCTCGCCTTCTTTGCAGCCCTTTATGCCGCCTTTGCCTGGTGGATCCTGCGTGCATGGCAAAAGAGGCTGCTTGGAACGGTGGAGGCGAAGGTCTGGCTGTTCGGCATTCTGTTCTTTGCCGTGACCCTGCTGACCAACTCTAATAACCGGCTCGCGATCGGTGAATCCTTCATCCTGATCACTGCCGGATTCGCCTTCTACGCCTACTACCTTGCGCAATTAAAGGTTGCAAAATAGGTTTCCTTTATACTACTTGAAGTTGAGTATGGTGCGATGGCATAAGCCGTGCAGCCGTCTTCTTGTCGAAGACCTTCAAGTGGAGCATTGCCTTGTCGAAGAAAGCGCTCGTTACGGGCATCACCGGCCAGGATGGCGCCTATCTTGCGGAGCTTCTGCTGCAAAAAGGCTATGAAGTTCATGGGCTTGCCCGCCGCTCCAGCAGCTCGGACGTCAACCTCAGCCGGCTGGAGTGGCTGGGTATCGAGCGTCAGGTTCGCATCGTTGACGGTAATCTTCTCGACCTTTCGGCACTGATCCGCACCATCCAGAATATACAGCCTGACGAGGTCTACAACCTGGCCGCGCAGAGCTTCGTTCATTCGTCCTGGCAGCAGCCGATCCTGACCGGCCACGTCACCGGCATCGGCGTCACCAATGTGCTGGAAGCCGTTCGCACTGCCCAGCCGAAAGCCCGCTTCTACCAGGCCTCTTCCTCGGAAATGTATGGCCGCATCCGCGAGCCCATGCAGAGCGAGCAGACGCCGTTCTACCCGCGTTCGCCCTACGCAGTCGCCAAGCTTTATGGGCACTGGCTGACGGTGAACTACCGAGAAAGTTTCGGCATCCACGCCTCCAGCGGCATCCTGTTCAACCACGAGTCGCCGTTGCGCGGCATTGAGTTCGTGACCCGCAAGGTCACCGACGCGGTCGCCCGCATAAAGCTCGGCACGCAGAGCGAGTTGCGGCTCGGGAATATCGACGCCAAGCGCGATTGGGGCCATTCGCGCGATTATGTCCGCGCCATGTGGCTGATGCTGCAGCAGGAAGAACCGGACGATTACGTCGTCGCTACGGGCCGCACGTCCACCGTTCGCACCATGTGCGAGATCGCCTTCGATCATGCTGGCCTCGACCTTGACAAGCATCTGGTGATAGATCCAGCTTTGTTCCGCCCGGCCGAAGTCGACGTCCTCCTTGGCGATCCAACCAAGGCAAAAACCAAGCTCGGCTGGGAAGCGGAGATCACCATGGAAGACATGATCCGTGAAATGGTGGACGCCGATCTAGAACGCTGGAAGCGCAAGCTGCGCTGACGCCGAAAGGACCTCATGACCCGGCATCGGCTTCTCGTCACCGGTCTGCAAGGCTTTGTCGGCACGGTTCTCGCGCGCCGCGTGCGGGAGCGGCCGGATGCGGCTGACATCACGCTTGTCGGTCTTAACGCTGACGACGAGCCGATGGTTGACATCCGCGATGCCGATGCGGTGCAAGCCGTCATCGAACGGATAGAGCCTACCGCCCTGATCCATCTGGCCGCCATCGCCTCCCCTCGCGATGCCGCCAACGATCCGGCAGAAGCCTGGGCCGTCAATGTCATGGGCACCTTCAACCTCGCCTATGCGCTAGGCAGCCACGCCCCCGATGCCCGCTTCATCTTCGCTGGCAGCTCGGAAGCCTATGGCGCAACCTTCGCCAGCCATCCCGCCCCCCTGCGGGAAGACGCGCCGTTCCAGCCGACATCTGTCTACGGCGCGACCAAGGCCGCAGCGGATCTGATGCTCGGCCAGATGGCGCGCGAGGGCCTCCACGCCATCCGCTTCCGCCCCTTCAACCACACCGGCCCCGGCCAAGCCCCAGCCTATGTCGTTTCCGCCTTCGCCCGCCAGATCGTGCGTATCGAGCGCGGTTGGCAGGAGCCAGTGATGAAGGTCGGCAACCTGGAAGCCGCGCGCGACTTCATGGACGTGCGCGATGTAGTCGACGCCTATCTCATTGGTGCAACTGGTCAAAACGCGCAAAATACCGGCGCCTTCAACCTCGCAACCGGCGCGCCCGTCGCGATCCAGACCATCCTGGACATGCTCATCGCACTGTCGAACAGCACCATCACCGTGGAGCAGGATCCGGGCTTGATGCGACCGAGTGAGATCCCAGTTGTTTCGGGTGATGCTTCCGCAGCGCAGGAAGAGTTCGGCTGGAAGCCGGTTGTTCCCTTGGCAGAGACATTGAAGGATGTGCTCAATCACTGGCGCGCGGTGGCGGATGCCTCGCCGGATGCGTTGCGGTGGTGACTGCCAAGCCTTTGATCGGAATGGATTAAAGGCTACTTGCCTGCAATTCGCCCTGCCAAGCTTCCGACCGCAACCATGACGGCTGTTCGGCATCGCGGTTGATGGCATTGCCTTCATGGGCGCGCAGGATGGCGATGCACAAAGCGAGGGCGGCGCTCTTTCCCTTGCCGCGATAGGTGTTGTGCGGCCAGCCGATTTCGGCGCGCCAGAACTCAGTGGGCGGGTTCATCAAGCCATTGATCGACATAAAAAAATGCGGTTGACTGTCGGCCAGAACGAGCTTCATTAGGGCGGTGGCGGCGTCGAGGGAGAGGACCGGATTTTCGGAGCCGACGCTATGGAATGGCGGCAGGCCGAAATGACGGTGGAGATCGACGCCGAGGTCCCACATGCCGTTCAGCTGAGCAGGGTTCGCGGCCTCTAGTCTTAGGTCTAAGTCTCTGATTTTGTTATCAACCATGGCGGACCTGTTGGAGGCTTTGGGGCTGAGATGGCTGGTGTTTTTGTGGTTCGGCGGGGATGTTCAGGAGCTTGCGGTAGAGGGCGCAATAGCCGTCGACCATCTTGTCGGCCTGGAAAAGGGTCATGGCGCGGCGGTGCGCGGCGGCACCTAGGCGGGCGCGTAAAGCTTTATTATTCCAAAGGGTTAGCATGGCATTGCCGAGGGCTTCGGGGTCGGCGGGGGGGACGACGAGGCCGGTCTGGCCGTCGCGATTGACGTAGCTGGTTCCGGTGCCGATCTCGCATGAAATCAATGGCTTACCGGCAAAAGCGGCTTCAAGGAGGGCGATTCCGAAGGCTTCGGAGCGCAGATGCGAGGGGAACACGAAGGCTTCGGCGCGGGATAGCAGAGCGGCTTTCTCTTCGTCGCTGACCGGGCCGAGAAGCGTAACGTTTTCAGGGACTTGTCCGACAGGAGTGCCGCCGGCGATCACGACTGGGAGGCCGGTTTGGCGGGCGGCTTCGAACAGGAAAGGCAGGCCCTTGTAGTAGCGGGGGGCGCCGACAAACAGGAAAAACCGGTCTGGGAGCGGAAAAAAGCGGAAATTTTCGCCTGTTTTTTCCGGTTTTCCGCCGCAGGACGGGTTAATTCCGAGCGGAATCACCGAAGTTTTTCCGGAAAATCGCGACAGGACGGGGCTGGTCGCGAAATATTGCGGAGAGGTCGCCACGATGTGGTCGACCGATCCGAGGAAGCGGTTCATGAGGGGCTGGTAGAGCCTCAGCAGGGCCGTCTGCTTCACCACATCGGAATGGTAGGTGACGACACTCGGCCGCCCTCTCCCGCCGGCATGAAGATGCCAGAGATCCATCATCGGCCAGGGGAAATGGTAGTGGATGAGATCGGCGGCTTGCGCGAGGTCGCGAAACTGGCTGGCGGCGGGGAAGGCGATGGGGGGGGAGGCGATGTCGAGGGTGGCGCTTGCCTGATGCACGCGGTGGTTGCCGATGGTGATGGGCTCGGCTGATGGCGTCTTGCTCAGCGTGAACACATCGCTCGCAAAACCCCGCCGCGCAGCACCCTCGGCGATCTCCCAGATCACCCGCTCCACGCCACCGAAATTGTCCGGCAGATAGGTCTTGAAGACGTGCAGGATCTTCATGCGTTCCGCGCAGTGACATCGACAGATCGGAGCTGGCGATTGCGGGCAGCGGATTGTGCCGCCTACTTCTAATGGTTGTATATTACAACCCGGAGTTGACTTCAACGGTACGGCTGATGTTCGTCCAGAAAGTTCGCCTTTCAATCGAGCAAGCTCATCAGGATCTTATGGTGAGCGACACACAGATCATCGGTGAGCTGGGCAACGCCATGTAGAGATTTTCCAAATCGGCATAAAGCATATGTCAATCATAGGATGTAAATCAGTTTTATGATTACAATCTAAGGTTCTAACATTTTCCCTGTGTTGAAGCAGATGCGCTGCTGGCGCGCGCAAGGGAGATTGTGGAATGGCAACGATCCAAGGGATCTATATCGCGCTGTTCGGCCGCCCGGCCGATCCGGCGGGACTTGCTTACTGGGAAGCCGAAACCAAGGGCGGCACGGATCTGTCGGGCCTGATCGGCCGCTTGACGCAATCGGACGAATATCTCGACCGGTTCGAGGGTCAGTCACCGGGAGAAGCCATCAGCACGATCTACCAAGCGCTGTTCGGGCGCGAGCCGGACGCGGCCGGCCTCGCCTTCTTCGTGGACGCGCTTGCTTCGGGTTCGCAGACGATCGAAACGATCGCCATCAACATTCTGGACGGCGCGCGCAACAACGACGCGGCCATCATCGAGAACAAGGAAGCGGCAGCGGACTTGTTCACTGCCAGCCTCGACACGCCCGAGGAAATCGCTGCCTATACCGGCGATGACGCCGCCGATGCCGGCCGCGCCTTCATCAGCCAGGTGACGGCCGATCCGGCTTCAGTGCCGACGCAGCAAGAAGTCGATCAATCCATCGATCAAGGTGTGGTGAACCCGCCCGAGACACCCACGCAGCCGGAGCCTCCTATCGGCGGAGGTGGTAGTGGGGGCGGAGGCGGGGGAAACCCTGGCGACGCTTATGCAGGACGGATCGTGTTGCTTGATGCAGATGGTTCGTCCAGGGACTTTTCATCCCTTCAAGCGGCGGCGGATGCCGCCCATGCCGGCGCGACGATCTTGGTGGGTCGCGGAACCTATACGGGTGAAGTCCGCATCGGTGTTGCAGATCTCACGATCTATGGCGCCAATTATGACACGGCTGGTGATGGCACGCGCGAAGCCGAGTCCGTCATTGAGGGCGGGTTCAACATCCTGAACACAGCGCAGGGCTTGAAGCTCGTTGGCTTGCAGATCGTCGGCAACCTGACGGGACCGAACACGGAAGGCGCGGCAATCCTGAACCGGGCTGCCCAGGTCACGATCGAGAACAATGTCATTCATGGCGATGGTTCGGGATCGTTGACAGGGATCGTCAACGCGACCAACGCCGCAGACCTAATCGTGAAAGACAACCTCGTTTCCGGCTTCGAAGATTTCGGCATTTACGTGAACCGGGTGGCCAATGCCGGCGACTCTGCCACCGTCATCGGTAACGCTTTCAGTGACATCAGAGGGGCGCAACTGGTTCTAGAAGCGAACTCTGCCGGCGACCTGAGCGGACAGAATGTGACGGACAACGTCTTCTTTGCCGCGCAAAGCGAAGGCGACATTCGGGTTTCTGTGCGAGCAGCCGCAGTCGTCGATCTGACCGGATTCGACGGCAATGGCTTTTCCAATGGCTCGCATGGCGACCTCACGATCAACGTGAAGGACGGCAGCACGGTGACAGGCACGGGTTTCGATGATCAGATACGAGTAACCTATCATACGGCCAACACAGCCGACGCCGACACGATCCTGAACGGCGGCGCAGGAAACGACCTTCTGCAAGGCGGCGGGGGCGATGACCAGTTGTCGGGTGGAACGGGCGCGGACCGGTTCGTTTTTGCACCCGGCCGGTTTGGAGACGATCGCGTTCTGGACTTCACCGCCTCGGACGGCGATCTTCTCGATCTTGGCGGCCGGGCTTACACGGTGGCTGATGGTCCAGTCGATATTGTCCTGACCGTACAAGATGCCAATGGCACAAGTACCATTACGCTTGTGGGTGTTGCCGATTTCGAGACGAGCTTCATCGCTGTGTAGCTTCATCGCGCATGAACTTCTTTCAAGCCCCGCTTATGCGGGGCTTTTTTCTTGCTCATCGACAGCCAGCAAGCGATCTATGAGACCTATTGCGGACTAGAACGATCTCTTTTGAGCAACCGCTGACCTATCGCAAGGTAAGCTCACGGAATCAAATTAGGAGTATCTTAAATCCACTCGGAAGCTTCCGTAGCTGGTGCATGTTGTTTGTCAAGATAGATAACAAGTTCTTTATACATCTTGCGGTTGGTTGCCGGTTTTCTGCGACAAAGGATAGAAAGCCTCGCAGGAGGGCTTCCTTGAATGAAAAGGTCTTACACGCGGTTCGATGTTCCCACGACTGACGAGAAGCTAGACTACATCGCTTGCCTCTTGCGTTCGCTGAGCGAGCTCGCGACGGGACGGGAGCTACGTGAGCTCCGACTTTACCTTGAGATGGCTGCTATCGAGGCTAGAGATGTTAGGGATCATCTGCAGAGCGACCATCACTTGAGATCAGGTCGTTCAATGCTTTCTGCAAACGAGCAGAAAGCATCATAGTCAGCTAGGCTTTAAATAAAAAACCCGCCGTCCGAGGACGGCGGGTTCGTTTTGCAAGTTAATGCAGCTTAGTGGACGAAGTTTGCGTCCGGCAGCGCACCCGTGTAACCGGTGAGCTGAACAAGGCCGTCGCCAGCGTCGAAGCCCGCAGTGCCGTTGTCAACGTAGACGTAGGTCGAGCCCTGATACTGGAAGATCGCATAGCCAACGCCATCAGCAGCCGTCGCAGCACCAACGGCTGTCAAAGCATCCGTGAGTGTCGTCGCAGTCGTGATCGCATTGGACTCAGCGACGTTAAACGTTGCTGCGTCACCGGTGACACCAAGATCAAGCAAATCATTAGCAGAGAAGTCTGTGATTTTGATCACGTCTTCCAAGATAGCTGCATTTGTGCCGATAGCGTTTAGGTTGGCGAGCCCAACAGAGTTGAACACGTCAACGCCGGCACCGCCGGTGATGACCGTACCTTCAGCAGTCGCAGTCAGGTTGAAGACGTCGTCGCCTGCACCACCGATAACCGTTGTGGTCTCGTTGCCGGAAAGCGTAACCGTGAAGTCGCCGCTAAGAGCGGAAGCATCGACCCGTACAACATCGTTGCCCAGCGCAGTGCTAAGGGTCACGTCACCCGTTCCGGTTACGGTCAGGTTCACGAGATCAGCGTCGGTGACAGCCAGCGTAGCCTCGGTCGTCGTGGACAGGGTCAGGTTTTCGATGCCATCAACCGCCACTGCACGGGTCACGGCGTTTGCATCGAACGAAGCGACCGACAAGGTTGCAGAGTCATTGGTGCCGCCAACATCGCTGAACGTGATGGTCGTTGCGCCGGTGCCGCTGCCCTGCAAACCAACCGTACCGGTAACACTGAGGCCGGAAACTTCAAGAGCATTGGCGGAGCCAACAGCCCAAACCTGCTGAAGGCCAGAGGTGTCGCTCAGATCGAGAGCACCAGTTGCACCGTTCGAAATCACGTTGAGGCGTTCAACTCCGACCAACGATGTCTCGGTCGTTGCGACAGCAGCAGCGACACCAACGTTGACTGTGTCAGAACCAAAACCCGTGTTGATATCGCCGGAAGCATCATAGTCTCCGATGACTCTGACAGTGTCGTTGCGGGCGCTGGCGTCGACAGTCGAACCAACCTCGCCGACAACTACGTCATCACCATTGGCAACATCGATCAGGTTGCCTGCGTTGCTTGCATCAACCACACCCTGCACAGCAGCCTGTGCCTGAGCAGCCGTAGGAACGGTAGCAGGGTCAGCCGTCACGGCGGAGAGGTAAGCGCGACCGGCAGCAGCGGCATCCGCACCCACGTATGATGCGATCTCGATCTGCGTGTCGACGTTCTGCGTGAACAGGTTGGCTGCAGCTACCTTGTTCGTGACGATGGTCAAATCCGCACCACGGGCACCATCGAGGATGTTGATGGCGATCGTGTTGATGTTCTGACGGCCCGAATTCAGCTCAGCCACGAAGTAGGCGAGGCCTGCGGCATCTGGATCACGACCATAGAGATCCTGGTAGATCTGAGTCACGATCTGGGCGTTGTTATAGCCCTGGAAGCGATCCTGATACTCGGCTTCACCAGCGAGGCTGTTGATCTGGGAGAGATCGCGGCCGCCATTGGTGATCGAGTTGAAATACTGCAGGCCGAGCGGATCGGCCGGACGCCCGAAGAGGGCGATGTAAATTCCCTGGATAGAGGCCATTTTGGTTCCCTTGGGTTGGCTTCACACGCCTGGAGCTCACCCAGCCCCCTCACGGGCCAGCTGTTGTAAAGCGCCAAGGCAGACACAAACTCTTGGTTGAGTCGGTGTATGGAAACTACGTACTTTTGGTTGCGTAACGAGTCAACCGATGCGTGTGGTATTATTTTTACTTTCTCCCTAGGGTTGTATTCCCCAGAAATGATGGGTATCGGTGGGTGCAAGAGCTGATGTTCCCTCAACGCCCTTCTGATCCAGGCGGGAACAGGACAGCGCACCTCGAACGAAGCGAGTACACGGAGATGTTCACCCACCCACAGCAGGGCGTTGCCCATGGAGACGTGCTGCGCCTGCGGCAGGAAGCCGGCAAATGGCTGAAGGGTTTGCGCGAGGCCGCCGGCCTGTCTCAGCGCGACCTCGCCAAGGTGGTGGGCATCGACTATTACACCTTCATCTCGCAGATCGAATCCGGGCGCGGCCGCGTGCCGCCGGCGCAGATGCGGGTCTGGTCTGAGGCGTTCAAGGTGCCTTCGCGCGACTTCGCGGTGACCCTGATGAAGTATTACGATCCGCTGAGCTATGAGTTGATCTTCGGCGACGAAATCGCCGTGACGGCGGCCGAACAAGCGCGCGACGAGCTGGAAGCGCGCATCGCCAAGCTCGAAGGTCTGATGGCGCGCCGCTGAGGCGTTTGGCGCGCGGGATGCGATCTGCAACCTGCGCGCGTGTTTGATCGGGTGCGCTCGGTTTTGCAGGCGCTCAGCCCTTCAGAAACGTGTTCCAGTCGATCTTCAGGGAGCCGTCGTCTTCGCTGAGGAAGCTCTTTTCGGGCACGGTCATGCGCTGTTGTTCGGCTTTCTGGGTCGCGGCGAGCAGGGTCGTCAGCATCTGCAGATTTCCGGCGGAGATGAGCTGGGCGTAGGCGATGGCAAGGCCGCCGCTTTGGCGCAGCTGATGCAGGGCGCTGGCATCGAGCGCGTTGAGGGCGGCTTCGTTGATGCGCAGCAGGCCTTGCACTTGGGCCGCACCCGCGCCCTCGCCCGTGGTGATCGGCCAGGGTTCGAGCAGGCCGGCACCTTCGATGCCGCGCACGGCACTGGCGGTGGCGGCTTCGGCCTGCTGCAAGGTAGACACAAACTCCATCATCTTGGCCGTTTCGGGCGCGATCTGGCCTTGGGCGTCGAAGAAGGGCGCGCCGGTTTCGCCGATCGCACTTTCGATCACCAGTCCGCTGGCTTCATCGACGCACAGCACGAACTTTTCCGCATCGGTCTTGGCCAGGCGGAAGGGGTGAGAGCGCAGGAGGGCTGGGGTGTATAGGGCCAGCCAGCGCCCGTTCGCGGCCACCATCAGGTTGCGGCCGGGGGTGAGGCCGAGCACGGCAACCAGGGTGGTGGCGTTTCCGGTTTTCACGAAAGAAAGCGGCAGCGCGCGGGCGGCGTGGCCGATCTCGGCATTGACGATGGGCACGATGTGGCGATCGGCGGCAAAGCGCATGTCGCGCGGGGCGAGCCATTTCTTGGTGGCATGGCGCTCGCGGGAGATCGGCCGGAAGTCGGAAGTCATGGGGCGAGCCTCGCTGCAACACTCAAAGCGCGCTTCCCTTACAACCGAGATTCCACACGAGCAAGCTCTACCAAAGGTTGCATTTGGAAGCCGAAGCGGTTAGGCTATCGGTGTTTCCCGCACGAGCCCGGATCCAGCCACATCCCATGAAAGTCATTCTTTCGGTCGAACCGATCCGCTATCCACTAACGGGGATCGGCCGCTACACACTGGAGCTGGCGCGCAACCTCGTGCAACTTGAGGCTGTGGAAGAGCTCCGCTATTTCAGTGATGCGGCCTTCGTGGACGAATTGCCGGATGGGGCGCAGGCGGCGAGCGCGACGGCGCCCGCTTCGCGCATGCTGCGGCTGAAGCGGCAGGTGGCGGCACGGCTTCCGTTTCTGCTCAACATCTATCGCCGACGCGTCGATACGGCGCGTCAGGATACGCTCGCCGGCAAGGGCGATTATGTCTATCATGGCCCCAACTTCTACCTGCCGCAGACGGACGGGCCGGCGGTGGTAACGATCCACGACCTGTCCGTGCTGAAGATGCCGGAGTTCCATCCGCCGGAACGCGTGGCGTTCATGACGCGCGAGGTCGAAGTGGCGATGATGCGCGCGACGGCGATCATAACCGTGTCCGACTTCATCCGGCATGAAATTGCCGAGCATTTTTCGATACCGCTGGAGCGCATTTTTACCACCAGCCTGGCGGGAAGCGCGGAATTCTTTCCGCGCGACGAACACGTCACCGCGCCGGTGCTTGGGACGCTTGGGCTGACGCCTGGCGGATACGCGCTTTATGCCGGTACGATCGAGCCGCGAAAGAATCTGGACCGGCTGCTGACGGCTTACGAGGCGTTGCCGATCGCACTGCGCAAGCGCTTTCCGCTGGTGCTTGCGGGCTACAAGGGCTGGAACAATGCGGCCGTTCATGCCCGCATCCGGCAGGCGACGGCAGAAGGCTGGGCGCGCTATCTCGGCTATGTGCCGGAAGAAGCGCTGCCGCATCTGTTTGCCGGCGCGCGGCTGTTTGCTTTTCCGTCGCTGTATGAGGGATTCGGGCTGCCGGTGCTGGAAGCGATGGCTTCGGGCGTGCCGGTGGTGTGTTCGGATGCAGCATCGCTGCCGGAAGTGGCGGGTAGTGCGGCGCTGATGGTTCATGCCGAGGATATTCCGGGACTGACGGCTGCGCTGGAGCGCGGGCTGACCGATGAAGACTGGCGCAAAGGGGCAATTGCGGCAGGGCTCAACCAAGCCGCGCGCTTCTCTTGGGCTCGCTGCGCGCAGGAAACGGCGGATGTTTACCGCCATGTGCTGGATCAGGCGGCATGATTCCGGCCGTCTCGCAGAGTTTCGGGCTGCAGCGCACCTGGGCTTACCGCTATTTCGTGCTGTCTTCCATCGCGACCGAGTTACGGCTGCGCGTGGTGGGGAGCCGGCTGGGTCTGGTCTGGCTGATCATCTCGCCGCTTCTGCAAGTCGCGATGTATGCGCTGATCCTGTCGACCGTGATGCGTTCACGTTTGCCCGGCGTCGACAACCGCTTTGCTTACGCGATCTATCTGCTGGCCGGCTTTCTCGCCTGGTATCCATTCACCGAGATTGTGACGCGCTGCGTGACGCTGTTTCTCGACAACGCCAATGCGCTGAAGAAGATCGCCTTCCCGCGCACGGTGCTGCCGCTGATCGTGCTTGGCAGTGCTGCCTTCAACAATCTGGTGATGATTGCGGTGACGGCGATCGCCTTCCTGCTGATGGGCCATGTGCCGTCATTGCAAGTGCTGTGGCTGCCGGTGCTGCTGATCGCCAATCTTGCTCTGGCGAGCGGGCTCGGGCTTTGCTGCGGCGTGCTCAACGTCTTTATTCGCGATGTCGGCCAGCTCGTGCAGATCGGGCTACAGTTCGGCTTCTGGCTGACGCCGATCGTTTATGTCATCGACATCATCCCGGCGAGTTATCGCTGGGTGATTGGCCTCAACCCGATGTTCTGGGTGCTGGATAATTATCATCGCGTGCTGGTTTATGATCAGCCGCCAGATCTCGCGAAGCTCGCCGCCGTCGCCGTGCTTGCCATTCTGCTGCTTCTGCTCGGGCGGTTCATGCTGCGGCGCTCGCAAGCCGAGATGATGGACACGCTGTGAGCGCGCCGCTTCTGCAACTGGATGGCGTCGGCAAGGCGTTTCGACGCTATGCGCGCGAACGGCATCGACTGATGCGTTGGTTCGGGCTGCCGATCCCGACACCGGAAGAGCGCTGGGTGCTCAGCGACATCAGCTTTCGGGTCTATCCCGGTGAAGCGATTGGCATTGCCGGACGCAATGGCGCGGGCAAGAGCACGCTGTTGAAGATGATCGCCGGCATCACGCGTCCGAGTGCCGGAAGCATCGCGCTTTCGGGCCGCGTAGCTGCGATTCTCGAGCTCGGCATGGGGTTCAGCGGCGAGCTGACGGGTCGGCAGAACACCTTTCATGCGGCCGGCATGATGGGGTTCAACCAGGGCGAAATCGAAGGCGCACTGGATGATATTACCGGCTTTGCGGAACTCGGCGCCTTCTTCGACCAGCCGATCCGCACCTATTCCAGCGGCATGCAGATGCGGCTGGCCTTTGCGGTGGCGACGGCCTTTCGGCCTGATATCCTGATCGTCGACGAGGCGCTGGCTGTGGGCGACGCTTATTTCCAGCACAAGAGCATGGAGCGCATCCGCCGCTTCCAGGCCAAAGGCACCAGCCTGATCCTGGTTTCGCACGACAAGGTGGCGTTGCAAAGCCTGTGTACCCGCGCGATCCTGCTCGATGGCGGGCAGATGGTGCGCGACGGAAATCCCGAAAGCGTGCTGGACTATTACAACGCGCTGATCGCCCAGAAGAAGGGCGAGACGATCACGACCGAGGAACTGGAAGACGGGCGAGTCCGCACGATCTCCGGCACGCGGCAGGCAGTGATCGAGAGTGCCGTGCTTGAGGATGCGGACGGCAAGCTGGCCGACACGGTGGCTGTTGGTACGACGGTGAGCCTCGTGGTCAAGGCGCACGCGAATGAAGCGCTGCCATCTTTGGTGCTGGGCTATGCGATCAAGGACCGGCTCGGGCAGACCTTCTTCGGCACCAACACGGCGTTCAGCGGCCAGATCATCGACGCACCGCAAGCGGGCGACACGGCAACCTTCCGCATCACCTTTCCGGTCATGCTTGGGCCGGGCACATACTCCGTCGCGCTGGCGCTTTCGGCCGGCGAAAGCCACTTGGACGCCAACTACGAGTGGCGTGATCTCGCGCTGATGTTCGACGTGGTGAACCTCGACAAGCCGCCCTTCGACGGCAAGATGTTCATGCCGCCAGTGATTACGGTTGAGCGCTAGTCACGCCTTGGTCGCGGCTTCGACATAGCGAGTGCGTAGGCTGAGAAATGGCTGTTCGATGACGGAATAGGACAGCCACGCAAAGGCCAGCGTCGCGCCGAGAAGCACAGCCGCATTGAGGGCAAGTGCGATGATGCCGGTGCCGCCAACAGAGCCGAAAAGCTCATGCGCGGTGAACAGGATCATGGCGTGCCACATATAGATCGAGAAGCTCCAGGCGCCGCAGGTCGCGAAAACGCGATCGAGCCGCTCGCCGAACGAGATGCCGCCGCGCACAAATCCGAGAATGACGCTCGCCCAGCATGCGGCTTCGATCGTGCCCCAGAGGATCCAGAAAGGCTGCTTCTGCTCCGATAGGAAGGAACTGGCGTAACGCGCCTGCACGCCGACCGCGACGATCGTTACGAGCGAAGCGACAAAGAAAAGTGTTCTGCCGTGGCGGGTCAGCCAGTCCTCCCGGCGATGGTAGGCGAGGCCTGCCAGCATGCCGATGAGGAACTGGTCGAAGCGCCCGACCAGCGTCGAATACAGCATCAGCTTGCTGTTTTCGGCTGCGAGATAAGCGCCCAGCTTGATGACCAGCATCATCAGGATGAGCTTGACGAGATATCCGGCGCCGCGTTCGCGCACGAACTGAGCGAGAAAAGGGAAGACGAGGTAAAAGGCGAACTCGACCGAAATGCTCCAGGCCGGCCCGGTGGCGAGATGCCAGGAGGTCGGCGGATTGCCGATATTGGTGACGAAGACATACAACAGATCGGTGGCAACGAAGCGGTCGCGATGGATCGAGATCGCAACCATGAACACCGTGAGAAACAGCGGCGCGATGCGCAACAGGCGGTTGCGCAGGAATTTGGTGTAGGCGATCGCCTCCCCTTCCGCCGCGATCGTCATGAAAATGAAGCCCGACAGCACGAAGAACAGGGCAACGCCGGTGTGGCCTTCGGTGATGAGGCCGAGCCAGGCATATTGGGGTAACGGAACCCAGCCGCCCTTGTACATGTGGAAGAAGTGAAAGGCGAAAACCAGCAGGGCTGCGAGCAGGCGGAGCTGGTCGATTTCAGGAATGTAGCGGAGATTGCGGGACTTCACCTTGCCTCCGGTCTCACGCGGATTTCGGGAGGACTGTGCTGGCCTGCAGATCGGCCAGGAAATTTCCAGCGATCGTTTCCCAGGAATAAAGCGCTTTGACCTGGTTCCGCGAGGCCGTCACCATCCGGTCCAAGGCACCCTGCTCGGCGCTTGCAAACCATTGCAGAGCGTCGCGCAAACCGTTGTCTTCCAGCAGCACGAAGTGCTTGCCGCTTTCGAAGCTCAGGCCACGCGCGCCGAAGGCGGTGGACAGGACCGGAATGCCGGATGCGAAGTAATCGAGCATCTTGAGGTTGGTGCCGGAGCCGGAGCGCATCGGGTTGAGCGCGACATGGGCGGCTGCGAGCAGGTCGTTACGCACGGCATTGTCGACCTGACCAAGCAGATGGACGTTGGCGGGCGTTGGCCGATCCTTGAAGGGCAGGCAAACGCTGCCGAGAACCACGAAGCGGATCGTCGGAAGCGTTTCCGCAACCGCGAGGATGTCTTCCAGCGCCTCGATGTTGGGCTGGTGCCAGCTGCCCATGAAGAGCGCGGTGGTCTGGCCGGCGAGACCGGTTCGGGATTGCAGATTGCGCCGCATGGCTGGCGACGTGAAAGGCACTTCGTCGAGCGCGACGCCATTCGGCACTTCGTGTAGGCGCGCGCGGGTGGGACCGTAGATCTCGCCGAGCCGCGTAAGGTCGCGCGTTGTGCAGGCGAAAACGTGCGAGGCGAGACGCCAGGCTTTGCCTTCCGCCGCTTGGACGATATCCAACAGGCGCTCGCCGGCGGGATGGTCAGCAGGCATGGCGCGCTTGAGGTCGGCTTCGACATTGTGCGCTTCAAACCAGAGCGGCTTGGTGTTGAGGGCCTGCTTCAAGGGTTCGACGAGATAGGGATGGCTGGCGATGCCGGCTACGCTCGTGGCGCAGGAGTCGGCGAGCGCTTGCTGGAAGTCCGGCGTCAGCCGGGAGGCGAAAGCGGCGGCGATATCGCCGACGGGCTGGTTCCCGACGGTTTGCGAAACAAGCTGCTCGGCGCGGAGGTGTGCCGCCGACTTGGCGATACGGAACTCGATCATGCCCGGGGCGATCTCGCGCGGCGGTGCCGATCTGTCATCGAGCGAGACGATGTCGATGTCGTAAGCATCGGCGAGATGCTTGTAGAGGTGGAAGATGCGCGATTGTCCGCCACCCATGGGCGGATAGACCGGGAAGGTGTTAGCGAGCGTGAGCTTAGGGCGGCGTTGGCGAAGAACGGTAGCGTTGCGGGTCGGTCGTTGCATCAAGCGATCGAACACGGACGACCAGCTAACGCTTGCAACCGCATCGCGCGCGGTTTCGCCCATGCGCCTGGTTTCATCGGGGTGGCCTGCGAGGTAGGCAAGCCGTTCGCCGAGCGCTTCGGGGGTCGGTGCGGTGACAAAGCCGGTTTCGTTGTTGCGTACAAATTCCGTCGGGCCGCCAGAATCCTTGACTGTGACCACCGGCTTGCCACTGCGCATGGCCTCGACCGTGATCAGGCCGTAATCTTCATCGCGCGGCACGAAGGGCACGGCGAGCGCATCGGCATAAAGGGCGGGCATGTCGTCGTCCGGTACGAAGCCGAGGAAGCGGATGCGCTGATCGCCCTTCGCCAGGTCTTTCAGGCGCGCTTCATCCGGGCCGGAGCCGGCGATCAGCAACGGGATATCCGCATCCACGAAGCGCATGGCCTTGATGATCAGATCGACGCGCTTAGGGCCGTCGAGCCGGCTAGAGGTGAAGAAGGTGTCTTGCCCGCCGCAGCGGTAATCCTCGCGATGCGGCGGGGGATGGAGGATGCTGACGGGGGCGCCGACCGGGAAGTAATCGCGCCGATCGGCGACCGTTTTGGAGATCGCGGCATAGCGCTGGATGCGCGTTTGCGACAGGCCGATGCCGTCGAGGAAATGCACGATTTCGCGCGCAAATGGGCCGGGAAAGGCGAAGACGATGTCGGGCACGTCGCTGGCGCGCAGGGCTTTGTAGCGCTCGAAGAACTCCGGCAGCAGTTGTTCATGCGCGCCATGGTCGCCTGCCATGTCGCGCATCCAGGCGACGAGCGTGCGGGCGCGGGTTGAGGTGATCGTGTCGGCTGAAGGCCCGCTATAGGTGTCGTAAAGGCCGCGCAAGCGGTGAAGCATGTAACAGACGTGGTTGGGATGCTTGACCATCCAGGCCGGATATTTGCCGGAAATGACGCAGTCATAGGCGCTGAGATCGAGCTCGGAGAAAGCCTTGTAGGAGGACACGAGGCCGTCCAGCGTGTCTTCCGGCGAGACGAGCGAAACGATGTCGCAGGTGTGCCGCGTGTTCTGCTCGATATGGTTTTGCAGGCCCCACCACAGGTTCTCCGCGCCGCCGATGGCGAAGGGGATGGGATGCGGGGTGACGATTGCGATCTTCATGCCGCGCGCGCCGATGGGTTGTTCTGGCCGAGCGCGCCGTCGAGCAGGGCATCCACCACCGGTTGCCAGCCGATCTGCATGTCTGCGTAGCGTTGGCGACCCGCCTGCCCCATTGATGCGGTTTTGGCGGGTTGATCGATGATCTGAGCGAGCGCGTCCGCTACCGCTTCGGGCGTCGGCGCGCAGATCAGGCCTGTTTCGCCGTCCACTACGAACTCTAGCGGGCCGCCGGAGTCCGTGCAGGTGATGACGGGCTTGGCCGAGAGCATCGCTTCCAGCGTGACATAGCCGTAGTCCTCGTCGAGCGGGCCGAAGAACACGGCCGAGGCATGGGCGTAGAGCGCGATCATTTCGGCGCGCGAAATTTCGCCGAGGAAGCGGACGCGGTCGGTGATGCCGAGTTCGGCGGCGAGGTCTTCCAGGAAGGCGCGGCGACCGCCGGTGCCGCCGAAGATGACCTGCACCGGTCGCGGACAGGCTGCGACGGCGCGCAGCAGCAGATCCTGACGCTTGAGGATTTCGAGGCGGCTTGGCGCGAAGATATAGGGCATGGCTTGCGCGCAATGGAACGCGTCGGCGTCGGCGGGTGGTAGAGCGCCTTCGAGGCGATGCCGTTGTAACGTTGGAGGCGTTGAGAAACGCGCTCGGCGATGGTGAAGACGGCCTTGGCGCTGCCGAGGCTCTTGTTGTCCGCCGCGATGATTTCGGCGCGCAAGGCATCGGTTTCCGCGTGACCCTTCGCCCAGCCATAGGGCGTATCGTAGAGATCGTAGGCGGGGCGGTGCTGATGCAGGAGCCAAAGCGCCTTGTTGGGATGCTCGATCAGATAGGCGGGGAATTTCAGGCAGATCAGGGCGTCGATCTGGCCGCCGTCGTAGCGAGAAAAATCGACCGAAGCGGCCTGGCGCATGGCTTCATGCGCGGCACCCGGCGGCTCGAAGTGGAAGGGGATGCGGATGCTGTGCAGGCTGTGGCCGGCGCGGCGGAAGGCGTCTTCCAGACCGGCGGCAAGGAACTCCGCGCCGCCGAATATGCCCGGCGTGTAAACGGTGGAAACGCCGATGCGCATCAGGAGGCGGCGTCCAAACGTGGCTTGCGGGCATAGATGGCGTAATCGGCCGGCTGGCGGAACCAGTCGTTCAGCTCGGCAGGCGCGAAGCCGCTTTCGGGCTGATCGAGGCGGCAGTCCTCATCGCGGCGGATAACGCGTACATCGCTGAAGCCACGGGTTTCTGCGATGAAGCGCAGGAAGTTGGGTGGCAGCGGCTTGTTGTGGGTGGGGTCGTAATGGAAGGTGCAGGCGCCGACGACGAGATTTTCCGGGTTGGGCGTTTCGAACAAGGCGAAGCCTTCAGGCGCCAGCGCGGCATAGGCGGCATCGAACAGCGCAACGAGATCGCGGAAGGCGAGATGCTCGACGATGTGGAAGCCTGTGACGGCGGCGAGGCTCCCCTCCTCCAGCCCGCGTAGATGCGCGATGGCGTCGCCTTGCCTTGCGTCGAGGCCGCGTCCCCGCGCTTCCGCGGCCATGGCGCCGTTGAGGTCGATGCCGCGTGCGATGACATTGGCGTCGCGCAGCAAAGCGAGCCACTCGCCGCGTCCGCAGCCGATGTCGAGCACGGTCCCGCCGGCTGCAACCGGTGGCGTTTCGCGGGTGAGATCGAGATAACGGCGCAGACGTTGGCTGATCAGGTCGGTTGAGCCGCGAAAGCGGTTTTCGAAGGCGACATAGAGACTGTCAAGCGAGGCGTCTTCGGCGGATTGCAACAGCGGCGCTTGCAGTGAAGCTGCGGGCAAAGCGCCCCTGGCGCTGTCGATGAAGGTTGTCAGCTGGCGTTGTTGTTCGACGAGCTGCCGCCGCGCCGAGGTGAGCTCTGACACGGCGTTGTCTCGGCTGTCGATCACCTCTTGTGTGAGCGCATGCGCCTGATCGGCCGCTTGTTCGGCTTCGATGACCCGCTGTTCCAGCTTCTGCAGGGAGCGGCGAACGCTGGAAAGCGATGTGTTGACGGCGGTCACGACTTCGCGCTGGCGGCGATCGCTGGAGGCGATGCGTCGTTGCAAGCGGCGCTGGCCATGCGGCAGCGACAGATAGGGCTTGAGACGGACAAGGATGCCGCCGATGATCGGCAGGCTCTTTATGCGGCCATAGCGAGAGCGTCCGTCGAGATCAGCGATCTGCACACCGCGCGCTTGGCCTTCCGGCGAGGCGCGGAGCGAACGCAGGACATCGGCCGGGCCGGTATGGCCTTCGCGCAGCACCGGCAGGTAATGGCTGAGGCCGGATTCGTCGATGTCGCGGCCGAGCACGGCGCGATAAGCGGCGCGCAGGAAGGCGAGCTCATCCATGCCCTCGAAGTCTTCCAGCGCGAACTGCTTGCGCTCGCTCGGGAAGACCTCGTCGCCTTCATCCAGGCTTTCAACGCGAACGACGCTGAGCGCACGGCGGTCCGCCTGGGCAGCGGGTGGTTCCACCGTTCCAAGCTCGGCGCGGATGCTCGCAAGGATTGCATCAATGTCACGCCGAGGTTCAGCCAGGGCTTCGCTCATCCGCCGAAATGCTCTCTTCTTAGGTCCGAAAATGCATTGGCGGCTTAGCGCGGGCTGAAACGAAACGCAACCCTAGGTAGTTAAATCCACAACCTGTAGTGCGGCCTCGATCGCTTGACCGGCCGACGTGGGGAAGCCCAGTCGGCTGAGACTACCGGCCAATGCGGAAAGCGCAGCGATCGCATGCAGCGGGTGCGCAGCCGGTCCCATATGGGCTACCCGGATGGCCCGGCCGGCTGTTGGCCCTCGACCGCCCGACACCAGAAGGCCGTAGCGGTCGCGCAGATCGCTGAGCAGGTCTGCCTCGCTGATACCTACGGGCAAGCGGACGACGGTTGTAGTGGGCGATGCATTCGCCTCTCTCGCCGCCCAGATCGACAAGCCAAGCGCTGCAATGCCGGCGCGGAAGGTGCGCGCCGTCAGGCCATGACGCGCCCAGACCGCCTCAGGTCCTTCGCCGAGATAAAGGTCGAGGGCTGCATCGAGGGCATTGATGTCGGCGATCGAGGTTGTGAACGGAAAGCGCTTGCCGGCCTCGCCTGCGTCTTCCCAATCAAGGATGCTGAGCACGGATCCGCGCGGCGCGGTTGGGTTGGCCCTCATCTTGGCCCATGCGCGGGTGCTGATGCCGAGCAGCGTCAAGGCCGGCGGCGTGCCGAGGCATTTGGCCGGACCGGTTACATAGATCGCCGCCCGGCAATCCTCTGGATGCGTATTCATGCCGCCGAAGGACGACACCGCGTCCACGATCAACAATGCGCCATGTTCGGCCACCACTGTCCCGATTGCGTTGATCGGGTTGATGGTGCCGCACGGCGTTTCATGATGGCAGACGGACACCACCGAGATCGACGGGTTGCGCTTCAGCATGTCGGCGACCGCTTGCGGGTCAATCGCCTGATCATCAGGCGTTTTCAAAGTGAGGACATCACGGCTGTATCGGCGCGCCCAACCGCCGAAGCCCTCGCCATAGGGGCCGGATGCGAGAATGAGAACCGTATCCTGTGCGGCGATCAGCGAAGCGGCGGCAGCTTCCAGTCCAAGGAGCGGTTCGCCCTGCAGGATAAGCGGCCTTGTAGAAAGACGCATGGCCTGCTGCAACTTTCTGACGATCCGCTCGTACTTAGCCTGATACGGCAGGTCGTAATCATACGGCACCTGTCGAGACAGTGCATGCAGCACCTCAGGATAAACCGGAACCGGCCCAGGCGTCAGACTGAGAACCGGTGGTTGATCTTGGGGGTAACGCATGGGCCGATCCTTGGAAGCGCAGGCAACACCATATAAGGCTCAAATCTCTTCGCGAAGTTCCCGGACCAAGGCAAGCCTATGGCAGCCCAGGCGGTTGAACCTCTCGCACTCCTACAACCCTTAGAAGAACCTTTTTAACGGTCGGCGCCCTTTAATCAGCTGACATGATCTCGTAGCGACCATGACCCTGCTGAACACCAAACGAAACGTGCATACATGGCCGCAGATCGCCCTGCTGACGGTTCTCGGCACGCTGCTGTGCATTGCGCTCGCCTTCGTCATCGACTGCTTTTCGTTTGAACATTGGCGCTTTCAATGGGGAACCGATCCCCAGAACAATGTGATCATTCCCGGCCTGGTCGCTCCGCCGATTTTGTTCTTCCTGCTGAGCCGAATGCGCGAACTGGCGATTGCCCATCGCGAGTTGCAGATCCTAGCCTCCACGGACGGGCTGACCGATTGCCTGACGCGCCGCGCCTTCACGACGCTGGTGGATGCCTATCTCGAACAGGTGAGCCAAGAGGACAAGCAACGTGGCGGCGCCCTGCTCGTGATCGATGTCGACTATTTCAAGCTGATCAACGACCAGTTCGGACATGACGAGGGTGATCACGCGTTGCGGGTCATCGCCGATACGATCAAAGGGTCGCTACGCGAGATCGATCTGATTGGCCGCATCGGTGGCGAGGAATTCTCCGTGTTTCTGCCGGGTGCCGCGCCGGAAGCGGCACGTTTGGTGGCCGAGCGCATCCGCCAAAGCGTCGCGCAAAGCCTGTTCGCACCCTTGGGCCAGCCTGTTCGAATGTCGGTCAGCGTTGGCGGAACGACGTTTGGCCGGCCGACGGAATTCAGCGAATTGTATCGTGAGGCCGATCAGCAGCTCTACAAGGCCAAGCGAAACGGCCGGAACCGCGTGCTGTTCAAGGCAGCCAGCCCGAAGACCGTCCCGCCCCTCCCTCTGCATTGAAGGCTCTGGGATCAGCGCCATTATGCTGCAGCGCACAACCCGTGCTAGGGTGAGTTGGTTCTATTTGATTTGAGACCGGATTTTTTCCTCATGCATATCGAGTACAAGAACTTGCCGGCATTGGTCGGTCAGGAAGTGGGCGTCAGCGACTGGGTTCTGATCGACCAGGACCGCGTCAACCGCTTTGCCGAAGCGACCGGCGACTTTCAGTGGATCCATGTCGATGTGGAGCGCGCGAAACGCGAGCGCGGCGGCACCGTGGCGCATGGCTACCTGACCTTGTCGCTCGTGCCGGGCCTGATCGAGACAATGCTGATCTATGAAGACGTCAGCCACACCATCAATTATGGCGCGGATCGTCTCCGCTTCACGGCGCCGGTGATGGTCGGCAAGCGGGTGCGCGTGCGCCAGACCATCAAGACGGTCGAGCCACGCGGTGGCGGCATGCAATATCTTGCCGAAATCAAGGTTGAGATCGAGAATGAGGACAAGCCGGCCCTCATCATGGACATGCGGATGCTGGTATTTCCCAGCGTAGCGCTTGCTGCTTAGAAACAGGGCTTAAGACAGCGCGACCTGTTCCACGATCGGCGCCGTCGACACGAACGGATCGAGCGCCGCATCGTTGATCGCGTCGCGATATTCGGCGATCAAACGCTTCACGAGATCGGCTGCTGCCGGAATGTCGTCGATCGCGCCGGTGCCCTGCCCGGCCGACCATACCGTCTTCCAGGCGCGTGCTTCGTTCTGCATGTCCAGCGTGCCGTGCGAGATGAGGTTGTCGGGATCAAGCCCGGCCGCCACGATGCTGGGGCGCAGGAAATTGGCGTTCACGCCTGAAATCGCCGGCGTATAAAAGATGTCGGCGGCGTTCGACGCGACCAGCATTGCCTTCTGCTCCTCCGACACCAGCGCCTCCTTCGTGGCGATAAAGCGCGTGCCGAGATAGGCCATGTCGGCGCCCATCACGCGCGCCGCCGCGATCTGGCGTCCGTCAGACATGGCGCCCGACAGCACGATCGTGCCGTCAAAGATGCTGCGAATTTCGGATACAAGCGCGAACGGGCTGAGCGAGCCAGCATGGCCGCCGGCACCGGCGGCCACTGCGATGATGCCGTCGACGCCGGCTTCCGCCGCCTTTTCGGCATGGCGCCTATTGATGACATCGTGAAAAACCAGGCCGCCATAGGAATGCACGGCATCCACCACGTCGCGCACCGCACCCAGTGAGGTGATCACCAGCGGCACCTTCTTCTGCACGGTGATCTTGAGGTCGTCTTCCAGCCGCGGGTTGGTCTTGTGGACGATCAGGTTGACGCCGAAGGGCGCGGCCGATGGTGTTTCGTCCAGGCGCGCCTGAATCTGGTCGACCCACTCGACATAACCTTCGCTGGTGCGCTGGTTGAGCGCCGGGAAGGTCCCGATCATGCCGGCGCGGCAGGTTTCCACCACGAGATCGGGTCCAGAAGTCAGGAACATGGGGGCTGCGATTGCCGGAATTTGCAGCCGGCCTTCAAAGCTCTGCGGAATGCCCATGCCCCGAACTCCCCTAATCGTCTATTGAATTGCTTTCCGATCGCGCCGCCAGGCCGCCGATCAGCGTTCCCACGCTATGCTCTGCAATTTCGCGTTTGGATAGGGGCCCGGCCGGGTCATACCAGCGCGAAATCCAGTTCAAGGCACCCAGTGCCGTAAAGGTCGTCAGCCTCACATCAGCCACGGCAATCGAGCCATCCGCCATGCCGGCTTCGATCACGCGGCGCACGATGGCGTCCGTATCGCGTTTTAGCGCCTTGATACGCGACAGACTTTCAGCCGACAGCGCGTGGTCTGGCGTGCGGCCAACGCAGGCGCCGAAGCCGTCGCTCATCATCATCGCATAATCGATCAGCAGCGCGCGCAGCCGCTGCAAGCCGTTGCCGCCCGCCTGCTCGGCTGCCTGCGCCGCTTGGCCAATTTCCTCCAGCCCGCGCTGCACGCAGGCAAACAGGATCTCATCCTTGTTGGCGAAGTAATGGTAGATCGTGGGTTTGGTGACATTGAGCGACAGCGCGACATCATCCAGCGACGTCGCGTGAAAGCCCTTTTCGTTGAAGAATTCCACGGCGCGCAGCAGCACGGCCTCGCGCTTCAACGCGCGGTTGATTTCGCGCTGCTCGGGCTTGGGCCAGGGAGAAACGTCGGGAGAGCGCTTCGCCGTTGAACCAGTCCGCATCAATCTTCCGAGCATTTGATATTTCTTGCGTCACGATTATACTGGCGAGTAAACAACGTCAAACATCTCAGGAGGACACGTCATGATTTCGTCGAGCGATCCGATCGTCATTGCCGCCGCCGCCCGCACTCCCATGGGCAGCTTTCAGGGCGAGTTGAAGAAGGAAACGGCCGTCACCCTGGGTGCCGCCGCGATCCGCGAAACCCTATCGCGCGCGGGCATCGACGGCGGCGACATCGACGAGGTCGTGATGGGCTGCGTGTTGTCGGCCGGCCT
>NZ_DAMBUH010000003.1:55551-111447 GCF_032053605.1 Tianweitania sp. | reverse complement strand
GGCGAGGATCGCAGCGTCGAGTGCCGAGCGCGCGTCATCGCTCTCCGCGGCGTCCGACACTTCCAACACGCCGCGCAACGCGAGCAGCTGGGCCGACGTAGCGGGGGCGGCGCCGAACTGGTCTTCGATGCGCTTGGCCAAGCCGGCAAGGTCGCGCAGGAAGGCTTCGTTGACGACCGGCGGGGCTTGCAGGGTCTGGCGCGAGATCGTCAACTGGCCCTGAATGTTGCCGCGGGCGAAACGACGCTGAAGGGCGTGGCGAGCCGGTTGTTCCAGCCGTTCAAAGCCGGGCGCGAGGCGCAGGCGTGCTTCCAGCGTCTTGCCATTGACGGATTTCAGCTCCCAAGCGATCGCCGTGCCATCATGCGTAGCAGAGGCGCGGGCAAAGCCGGTCATGCTTTGCAGGCCGGACGGTGCTTTGCCGGAGCGGTCGTTCGCCGTCATTCGACCGGCAGGGTTTCTTCCGCTTCCGTAGCGGACTGGCCGGCGGTCTGCGCCTGCTGGCGGCGGATGGTGCGCCAGCGCGCGACGTTCTCGTTATGCTCGGCCAGCGTTTCGGCAAAGACATGACCGCCGGTGCCATCGGCAACGAAATACAGTTCCTTGGTACGCGACGGGTTCGCCACCGCTTCCAGCGAAGCGCGGCCCGGAATGGCGATGGGCGTCGGCGGCAGGCCATCGATGCGGTAGGTGTTGTAGGGAGTGGTCTTGTCGATGTCGGAGCGGTAAATCGCGCGATCAGCCGGCTTGCCCGCCCCGCCGAACAGGCCATAGACGATGGTTGGATCGGATTGCAGGCGCATATTCTTGCGCAAGCGATTGATGAAAACGCCGGCGATGCGCGGGCGCTCATCAGAAACCGCCGTTTCCTTCTCCACGATGGAAGCGAGCGTGACGAACTCTTCAACCGTCTTGATCGGCAGATCGGACTGGCGGCGCGCCCAGATCGTTTCGACCAGTTCCTTCTGGCGATCCACCAGCTTGTCGACCAGCGCCTTGCGCTGCATGCCGCGGGTGAAGCGCTCGGTTTCAGCGAGCAGGCCACCTTCGGGCGGCATGTCGGTCGGCATGTCGCCGTTCAACGCATCATTTTCGGCAATGCGGGCGAATGCCTGCTGCACGGTGAGGCCTTCGGGGATAGTGAGCGACGCCAGGACGGACTTGCCGCTCTGCAGCAGTTCCATGATGTCGCGCATGGAAGCGCCGGCCTTGACCTCGTATTCGCCAGCCTTGAGCTGATTGTCCGCGCCGTTGACGCGCAGGCCGATGCGGAAGACGCGGGCGTCGCTGATGACGCCGGCGCGTTCAAGCGTATCGGCGATCGTCGCGCTGCTGGAATTCGGGCGGATCATCACGAGTTCGGTGTGCTGGGCTGGACCCGGGCCCTCGAACATCGACTTGCCGAACCAGGCCACGACCAGTCCACCGACAGCAGCCAGAACCAGGCACGCAACGATGAAGTTCAGGAACACCACGAACTGGCTGCGCGACCCCTTGGACCGGCGCGGAGGCGGCAGGCCGCGCTCGGGACGCAGCGCCTCATTGGCCGATTTCGGCACGATCGGTCGGCTTGGCTGAGACCCGGCGGCAGGCGGCTGATCGTAGGGATCCATGCTCATCGTGTCGCAACGTGCTCCTTGGCAGAATCGGCCCAATCTACCGCCGAATATGGCGGAAATCGCAGCTCATGCTTCTCGGCCTGTGAGGAACGGGGCAGATGCCCCGTATCAGGCGTAACGCTGCATCACGAGGGATGCGTTGGTGCCGCCGAAGCCGAACGAGTTCGACAAGGCCACGTCGATCTGCCGTTCGCGCGGCTTGTGCGGCACGAGATCCACGGCCGTCTCGACGGAAGGATTGTCGAGGTTGAGCGTGGGCGGAGCGATGTTGTCGCGCATGGCGAGAATCGAGAAAATCGCCTCGACCGAGCCAGCCGCGCCTAGAAGGTGGCCGATTGCCGACTTGGTGGACGACATCGAGATCTTCGAGGCGGCATTGCCCACCAGACGCTCGACGGCACCGAGCTCGATCGTGTCGGCCATGGTCGAGGTGCCATGGGCGTTGATGTAGTCGATGTCGGCCGCTGCGAGATTGGCCCGCTTGAGCGCCGCGCTCATGCAGCGGAATGCGCCATCGCCGGTCTCGGACGGAGCGGTAATGTGGTAGGCGTCGCCGGTCAGGCCATAGCCGACGATCTCGGCATAGATCTTGGCGCCGCGCGCCTTGGCGTGTTCCAGCTCTTCCAGAACCACCACGCCGGCGCCCTCGCCCATGACGAAGCCGTCACGGTCGCGGTCATAAGGACGCGACGCCTTTTCAGGCGTGTCATTGAAGCCGGTGGACAATGCGCGCGTTGCCGAGAAGCCGGCAATCGATAGGCGAATAACTGGCGATTCGGCGCCGCCCGCCACCATCACATCGGCATCGCCGAACTGGATGAGCCGCGACGCATCGCCGATGGCATGCGCGCCGGTCGAGCAGGCCGTAACGACCGCGTGGTTCGGGCCCTTCAATCCGTGACGGATCGAGACCTGGCCGGAAACGAGATTGATGATGTTTCCTGGAATAAAGAACGGGCTGACGCGGCGCGGACCCTTTTCATGCAGGATCAGGGCGTTTTCGGCGATACCACCAAGGCCGCCGATGCCCGAACCGATCATCACGCCGGTCGCGCAACGATCCTCTTCATTCTGCGGATGCCAGCCCGCATCGTTCAGCGCTTCGTCAGCAGCCGCGATACCGTAGAGAATGAAATCGGAAATCTTGCGGAGCTCTTTGGGCTCCAGATAGGCTTCGGGATTGAAGGTCCCGTTTGTGCCATCGCCGCGCGGAATAACGCCGGCGATCTTGCAAGCCAGATCGTCGGTCTGGAAATGATCAATTGTCTTGATCGCGCTCTTGGACGCGAGAATGGACTTCCAGCTATGCTCGACACCCGAGCCGAAGGGAGTCACGAGGCCCATGCCTGTGACGACGACGCGCCTCATGACCGTCCTCCTGGAGAAATCGAAACGATGGAGTTTCGACCTTAGTTGAACCGAGCGGCGCTAGGCGCGCCGCTCGTCAAAACGATCAGGCCTGAGCCTTTTCGATGAACTTCACGGCGTCGCCGACCGTGAGGATCGTCTCGGCGGCATCGTCCGGGATCTCGACGCCGAATTCTTCTTCGAACGCCATCACGAGCTCGACGGTGTCGAGCGAGTCAGCGCCCAGGTCGTCGATGAAGCTAGCCTGCTCCGTAACCTTATCGGCTTCGACACCGAGATGCTCGACGACGATCTTCTTAACGCGCTCTGCGGTATCGCTCATGACAGGGCCCTTGGGTTTCCTTCGTTGAGTGCTCTGGTTAGCGGCACGTTTGCCGCTAATCAAGCTGAAAAAACATAGTCTTCACCGGGTTTGCAACAGCTTCCGCAGTGTTTTCACCACGAGAGATGCCATCCACAAACCATTTTACGAGAACGACAACATCAAGCTGTCGTTCCACGCATCAGATCATAGCCATGCCGCCGTTAACATGCAAAGTCTGGCCGGTGACATAGCCGGCTTCGTTGGCGGCGAGGTAAATGACCGCTGCCGCAATCTCGGCGCCCGTGCCCATGCGCTTGGACGGAATAGCTGAGAGAATCGCGTCCTTCTGCTTGTCGTTGAGCTTGCCGGTCATGGCCGATTCGATAAAGCCGGGCGCCACGCAGTTGACCGTGATGTTGCGGGTCGCGACTTCCTGCGCCAGCGACTTGGTGAAGCCAATCATGCCGGCCTTGGACGCGCAGTAGTTGGCCTGGCCGGGATTACCGGTGACGCCGACAACGGACGTGATGTTGATGATGCGGCCGAAGCGGCGGCGCATCATTGGGTGGGTGAGTTCGCGCGTGAGGCGAAACACAGAGGTCAGGTTCACTTCAAGAACGCTGTCCCAGTCCGCATCGGACATGCGCACGAATAGGCCGTCCTTGGTGATGCCGGCATTGTTGACGAGGATGTCGACGCCTTCGAGCTCGGCTTCGGCCTTCTGGCCCAGCGCCTTGACGGCTTCGCGATCGCTCAGATCGGCAGGGAACAGCTTGACGCGCTCGCCGAGTTCGTTGCCGAGGGTTTCAAGCTTTTCCTGGCGCGTGCCATGAAGGCCGACGGTTGCACCCTGCGCATGCAGAGCGCGGGCAATTTCTTCGCCGATACCACCGGTCGCGCCGGTCACCAGAGCCTTGCGGCCGGTCAAGTCGAACATGAACATCTCCTTCGCACGCATAAGCCCTTAACAGGACTGCGTCTTTACTTCAAAGCAGCCAGCGCGGCCTCAACCTCGGCAGCCGTGCCAACATTGGCCGTTGCCAGCGACTTGTCGATGCGGCGAGCCAGGCCCGATAGAACCTTGCCGGAGCCGATCTCATAAAGCGTCGTGACACCGTTGGCGGCAAACCACTCGATCGTTTCCCGCCAGCGCACGCGGCCGGTGACCTGCTCCACGAGACGTGCTGCAATTTCATCGGGGTCGCTCAAAGGCGAAACGACGACGTTGGCGACAACCGGAACCTTCGGCGCATTCTTCTGCACTTTGGCCAGTGCCTCGCGCATCGCATCGGCAGCGGGGGCCATCAAAGAAGAGTGGAAGGGCGCGGAGACCTGCAGCATCAAAGCGCGCTTTGCGCCCTTTTCCGTGCAGATCCGCGCGGCATGTTCCACTGCGGGCTTGGCGCCGGAAATCACCAGCTGGCCACCGCCATTGTCGTTGGCGATCTGGCAGGCCGAACCCTGGCCGGCTTCGGCGCAAGCCGCTTCAACCACATCCTGTTCCAGACCGATAATCGCGGCCATCGCACCCTCGCCCACCGGTACGGCTGCCTGCATGGCATTGCCGCGAATGCGAAGCAGGCGCGCTGTGTCGGCGATCGAGAACGTTCCGGCGGCAGCGAGCGCGGAATACTCGCCAAGCGAATGGCCGGCGACATAAGCAACCTTCGAAGCAAGATCGAACCCCTGCGCTTCCATAGCGCGAATCGCGGAAAGCGAAACGGCCATGAGCGCCGGCTGGGCGTTAGCGGTCAGGGTGAGCTGATCCTCAGGACCATCCCACATCAGCTGCGACAGCTTATCGCCGAGCGCGTCATCGACTTCCTGAAACACGGCGCGCGCTTCCGGAAAGGCGTCGGCGAGATCCTTGCCCATGCCGACGGCTTGACTGCCCTGACCGGGGAATGTGAATGCGATGCTCATCGGGTTGTCCTTTGGGTCACCTCTGGTTGGCGGCGCGTGTGGCGCAAGCGCAACGGCGCTGTCAAGACTTGGGCCCCGGATCACAAAAGGCGAACGACGCGAAAAGATGCAGGTGCTCTTGCCTCTCGCGGCTTGCTTTTACCCTGTCGCCCTGTATAAGCGCGCCATTCTGCCGGTCTCAGCTGGGGGCTGAACGGAGGGCCGTGTTTTGGCGCAAGCCAGGACCTGTCGTGGAGCCGAAGGGTCTCCTGCCTCCCGTGTCTCCTCTCTCGACCGTCTCGACGTTGCGCCTTTCCCTGCCACCTCATGTGGCTCGAAATGTCGCAGAGGCTTTGCCGTTGGGACCGGGAGATCAAACGAAGAAAGGCGAACAATGGCTCTTTACGAACATGTGTTCCTTTCCCGTCAGGACCTGTCCCAGCAGCAGGTCGATGCACTTGTCGAACAGTACAAGGGCGTCGTCGAAGGCTTGGGCGGCTCGTTTGGCCGGATTGAGAACTGGGGACTGAAGTCCCTCACCTACCGGATGAACAAGAACCGGAAGGCCTATTTCACGCTGATCGACATCACCGCGCCTGCCGCGGCGATTGCCGAGCTCGAGCGTCAGCAGGGCCTGTCGGAAGACATCCTTCGCTTCATGACCATCAAGGTCGAGAAGCACGAAGAAGGCGCATCGGCCATGATGCAGAAGCGTGACGACCGCGAGCGCGGCGACCGCTTCGGCGATCGTGGTGACCGCGGCGGCCGTGGCGGCTTCGGCGATCGCGATCGTGGTGATCGCGGCGGTGATCGTGGTCCACGCAGCTTCGGCGGCGACCGTGACGGCGCTCCGCGTCGTCCTCGTGAAGCTCAGGCAGAGGGCGCTGAATAATGGTCGACATCAATCAGATCCCGACGCGCCGGCCGTTCCATCGCCGTCGCAAGACCTGCCCGTTCTCTGGCGCCAACGCACCGCGCATCGACTACAAGGACGTGCGCCTGCTGCAGCGTTACATTTCCGAGCGCGGCAAGATCGTGCCGTCGCGCATCACGGCCGTCAGCCAGAAGAAGCAGCGCGAACTCGCCAAGGCGATCAAGCGCGCCCGCTTCCTGGGCCTTCTGCCCTACGTCGTGAAGTAAGTGTTTTCGGGCGGCATTCGTGCCGCCCGTTTCTCCTTCCGATCGGCGGATGGAGAGTAAGCAAAATCCGAGTTGGGCCTAAGGCCCTAACTGCCGCAAGGCAGGACAGCGTCACCGGTGGTTCAAACCATCCTGTCCTTCTTTCGCGGCTCAACGCCATCTTCGCCGTTTCGGCGACATCGAAGGACCAGATCCATGCAAGTTATTCTTCTCGAGCGCATCGCGCGCCTCGGCCAGATGGGCGACACCGTCAAGGTCAAGGACGGTTTCGGCCGTAACTTCCTGCTGCCTACGGGCAAAGCGCTGCGCGCCAACGAAGCCAACAAGAAGAAGTTCGAAGGCCAGCGCGCGCAGCTCGAAGCCCGCAACCTCGAGCGCAAGTCCGAAGCCCAGCAGATCGCTGACCAGCTTGACGGCAAGACGTTCATCGTCGTGCGCTCGGCCGGCGAAACCGGTCAGCTCTACGGTTCGGTTTCGACCCGCGACATCGGCGACATCCTGACTGCCGAAGGCTTCTCGGTTTCGCGCAACCAGGTCGAACTCAACCACCCGATCAAGATGATCGGGCTGTCGAATGTCGCCATCGCGCTGCATCCGGAAGTCGAAGTCACGGTTACGCTGAACATCGCCCGTTCGAGCGAAGAAGCCGAACGCCAGGCACGCGGCGAAACGCTGACGACCGCTGAAGCGATCTATGGCGACGACATCAACGAGAACGCCCGTCCCGACAACTTCTTCGATCCGAACGAGGACGGAGAAGACGAAGACAACGGCGAAGAAGCTTAAGCCTTCTTATTGTTTGGACCAAAGCCCGGGATCGTTGTCCCGGGCTTTTTTTATGTCTTGTGGCGCAATGTCACAGGGATCATTCTGGCTATTCTTCGAGTTCGAGCACCCGGCAACGGCACTTGGGTTTCAGGAATGAACAGACTTCTGCGCAGTGTTATCGAACGCGTGGTCAAAATCGGTGATCTCGCCATCACCGACCCTTCCGGCATCATTCACCACTTCGGCGACAGAACCGGCGATCCGGTTCATGTCTGGATCAAGACCAAGCAGGCCGAGCGTGCCATCGCGCTTGATCCCACCCTGCATGTTGGCGAAGCCTTCATGAACGAGGAAGTGGACTTTTTGCGCGGCGACATGCTGGCGCTGCTCAAGCTGGTTTACAACAATTCCGCCTGGAGCAACTCGCAGTCCGGCCGGTCGCTCGATGCGTTCCGCAACCTGTTCAAGCGCTTCCAGCAACTGAATACCGAGAAGCGCTCGCGCGAAAACGTCCATCGCCATTACGACCTGTCGGGCGAGCTCTACAAACTCTTCCTCGACGAGGACATGCAGTATTCCTGCGCCTATTTCGAGCGTCCTGACATGACGCTGGAAGAAGCGCAGGCGGCGAAGAAGCGGCATATCGCAGCCAAGCTCGACCTGAAGCCGGGGCAGACCGTGCTCGACATCGGGTCGGGCTGGGGCGGGATGGGGCTTTATCTTGCGCGCGACTTCGGCGTGGATGTGCTAGGCGTCACGCTGTCGACCGAACAGCATGCTGTTTCAACCGAGCGCGTGCAGAGCGAAGGCCTGGAGAACCACGTGCATTTCGAGCTGCGCGATTATCGCAGCCTGTCGGAGCGTTTCGACCGGATCGTCTCGGTCGGCATGTTCGAGCATGTTGGCGTGAATCATTTCAAGACCTTCTTCGATACCGCTGCCACGCTGCTGAAGCCCGATGGCGTGATGGTGCTGCATTCGATCGGCCGCAACGCGCCGCCGCTCGCCACCAACGCCTTCATCCGCAAATACATCTTCCCCGGCGGCTACGTTCCCTCGCTGTCGGAAGTGCTGCCGCATATCGAGCGGGCCGGCCTGATGGTGACCGACATCGAGATCCTGCGCCATCATTACGCCGACACGCTGAAGGTCTGGCGCGAGCGCTTCCTCCTCAACCGCGAACGGGCAAAGGCGATCTATGACGAACGCTTCTGCCGCATGTGGGAGTTCTACCTGTCAGGCTCGGAGGCCGCCTTCCGTTGGCAGGACATGATGGTGTTCCAGATCCAGATTACCAAGCGCAACGACGTGCTGCCCATAACGCGCGACTACATCTATGAACGCGACCATGCGGCGCCCTTGCCGCTCCTGCCGGAAAGCATCAGCCCGCGAAGGCAGCGGATGCGCAAGCGGGCCGATCAGGAGTAGACGCGGCAGCTTAGCTGCACTTTGACGTTTTCAGAGATCGCCACTATAGTCTGGAGGTGGGAGGCAGGTTGCTGCCTACCTCCCGTTGTGCTTAGAGAAGTATACGGACCCGGAGTACGACATGCCAGCCGCTCCGGGTCCTCTTCATCTCAAAGCTGACGTTTAGTGGTATAAGCCACATCATCGTCACCTCCATTCGAAGGCAAGGCTGTTGCCGCAGCCGAGGAAGCCCATCTTCCCCGGTGCGCCGGCTGGCTGGCGCTGCTGCTTCTGCCTTCGAATACGAAACGCGCGGTTCCACACCACGCCAAACCAATTCCTGTTTTGTTCTTGTTCTCGACTCAGTTATGGCTGACGGCAGGAAACGGTCAATGTCTTTCTGACCGGCTGTTCACATGCTGTGGATCATGGGTGGAAGCGCAAGGTCATGCGTATCTGGCTGACGCGTTCTGATACCTAGACCGACATAAGCAGGGGCACGAGGCAAATGGCGGAAGCGCTTAGGAAAGTACCGGTCAATGACGCGGCGCCGCTTTATCGCGAAGCACCGCACAATATCGAAGCCGAGCAGGCGCTGCTTGGCGCGATCCTGATCAACAACGATGCCTTTTACCGGGTTTCCGATTTCCTCAAGGCCGCGCATTTTGGCGAGCCTCTGCATCGCAAGATCTGGGAAATCTGTGCGGAAATGATCCGCATGGGCAAGATGGCGACGCCGGTCACTATTAAGACCTTCTTGCCGGGTGACGCCAAGGTCGGCGACATGACCGTGTCACTTTACCTCGCCAAGCTTGCGGCTGAAGCGGTGACCGTCATCAATGCCGCCGATTACGGCCGCGCGATCTACGATCTCGCCACCCGCCGCGCGCTGATCACCATCGGCGAAGACATGGTGAACATCGCCTATGACGCGCCGGTCGACATGGCGCCGCAGGAGCAGATCGAGGACGCCGAGCGGCGTTTGTTCGAGCTGGCGGAAACCGGCCGTTATGACGGCGGCTTCGAGTCCTTCTCCGATGCGATGAAGACGGCCGTGGACATGGCCAGCGCCGCTTATCAGCGCGATGGCGGTTTGTCCGGCATCGCCTGCGGCATTCGCGATCTCGACAACCGCATGGGTGGCTTGCAGCGCTCCGACTTGATCGTGGTTGCCGGACGTCCGGGCATGGGCAAGACCTCGCTGGCCACCAACATCGCCTTCAACATCGCTTCCGTTTATGAGGCCGCGCAGCAGGCCGATGGCACGCTCGAAGCCAAGAACGGCGGCGTGGTCGCCTTCTTCTCGCTGGAAATGTCCGCTGAGCAGCTGGCGACGCGTATCATCTCCGAGCAGACGGAAGTCCCGTCTTCGAAGATCCGCCGTGGCGATCTCACGGAATCGGACTTCGACAAGCTCGTCGCTTATTCGCAGATGAACCAGAAGCTGCCGCTTTATATCGACTCGACCGGCGGTATCTCGATCGCTCAGCTGGCCGCGCGTGCCCGGCGCTTGAAGCGCCAGCGCGGGCTGGACATGATGGTAATCGACTACATCCAGCTCATGCAGGGTTCGGGCAAATCCTCGTCGAACCGCGTGCAGGAAATCACCGAAATTACCACCGGCCTGAAGGCACTGGCCAAGGAGCTGAATGTGCCAATCATGGCGCTGTCGCAGCTGTCGCGTCAGGTTGAAAGCCGCGACGACAAGCGTCCGCAGCTGTCGGATCTGCGTGAATCGGGTTCGATCGAGCAGGACGCCGACGTGGTGATCTTCGTTTATCGCGAGGAATATTACCTCAAGAACAAGGAGCCCAAACCCGGCACCGACGACTACATCAAGTGGGAAGGCGAGATGAATGACGCCCGCGGCAAGGCCGAAATCATCATCGGCAAGCAGCGCCATGGTCCCACGGGCACGGTCCAGGTCGCGTTCCAGGGCGAGTTCACGCGGTTCTCTGATCTGGCCGAGGAAAGCCATCTGCCGGAGCGGTACGAATAGTGACAAGCACAAAGCGGGACTTGGGCAACGGCGTCGATCCCCGGATCGCGGGCGGCGAGCTGATCATCGATCTCGACGCCCTCAAGGCCAATTACCGCGCCTTGGCGCAGGCATCCCACCCCGCCAGGACTGCGGGTGTCGTGAAGGCCAATGCCTATGGTCTCGGCAGCGACGTGGTGGTTCAGGCCTTGTTGTCGGAAGGCTGCCGCGACTTCTTCGTGGCGATGCCGGAAGAAGGCTTGATCGTACGGCAATACGCTGATGACGCCCGGATTTTTGTTCTGGCTGGGCTCGTCAGCAAAGACGTCGCTCGGCTTTACGCTGCATCGGATCTGACCCCCGTCCTCAACTCGCTTGAGGACGTTGCTATCTGGTCGGCCTTTTGCGCGACGGTCGGCGAACTGCGTCCCTGTGCGCTGCACGTCGATACGGGCATGACACGGTTGGGTCTGACCGTTCCAGAAGCGCTCGCCTTGGCTGAAGACGAAAGCCGTCGCGGCGCGTTGAACATCGTGCTCGTGATGAGCCATCTGGCTTGTGCGGACGAGCCGGAGCATCCGCTGAACCAGCGCCAGCTCGAGTCCTTTCAACGGGTTCGCGACGCTTTTCCTCATGTTGAATCAAGTCTGGCCAGCTCGGCCGGCATCTTTTTGGGCGACGACTTCCATCAATCTCTGACGCGTCCAGGCATCGCGCTTTACATTGGTCTGCCGGACGTCGCTTCGCAGAAGCCGGTGGTGACTTTGAAGGCGCGCGTCGTGCAGGTACGGGCGGCATCCGCGGGTGAAGGCGTGAGCTACGGATCGGCCGTGCTCGTTCGCGACAGCATTTTGGCCGTCACGTCGGTTGGCTATGCAGACGGCTATCTGCGGGCGGGCTCCGGTGCCGGCATACCCTTGCGCGGTGTGGAAGCGGCTGGCGGCGGCGGCTTTCTGCATGGGCGGCATGTGCCGGTGGTCGGCCGTGTCACGATGGATCTCACGATCTTCGATGTGACGGATGTTGGTGGCGACCGCGTGCAGGTCGGCGATCAGATCGAACTGATCGGAGAAAACATTCCAATCGAGCGCGTTGCCAAGGCGGACGGCACAATCCCCTACGAGATCCTGACCTCCCTAGGCTCGCGCTACCATCGCCGCATCATTGGAGCCGCGTGATGGCAAAAGCGCGCTCGCAATTCGTTTGCCAGAACTGCGGCACGGTTCATTCCCGCTGGGCCGGCAAGTGCGACGGCTGCGGTGAATGGAACACGCTGGTCGAAGAAGGCACTGCCGGCGGCATCGGCAGCGGCCCGTCTTCCATGCGCTCGGCGCGCAAGGGTCGCGCCGTCACGCTGACCTCCCTCGACGGCGAGATCGAGGATGCGCCGCGCATCATTTCCGGCATCGGCGAGCTGGATCGTGCGACCGGCGGCGGCTTCGTGCGTGGCTCTGCGCTCCTTGTCGGCGGCGATCCCGGTATCGGCAAGTCGACCCTGCTGACCCAGGCCGCAGCCGCATTGGCCTCCAAGGGGCACCGCATCGTTTACGTTTCGTGCGCAGATCCGATTGCGCGCCCAGCGCCTCGGCGTCGCATCCACGCCAGTGGAACTGGCCGCCGAGACCAATGTCGAGGACATCCTGGCGACGATCGCGGATGGCAAGCGGCCCGACCTCGTGATCCTCGATTCGATCCAGACGCTGTGGACCGACACGGCCGACTCTGCGCCGGGCACGGTCACGCAGGTGCGCTCCTCTGCGCAGGCGATGATCCGCTACGCGAAATCCACCGGTGCCGCGATCGTGCTTGTCGGCCACGTCACCAAGGAAGGGCAAATCGCCGGCCCCCGCGTGGTCGAGCACATGGTGGATGGCGTGCTGTATTTCGAAGGCGAAGGCGGCCACCACTACCGCATTCTGCGCACGGTGAAGAACCGTTTTGGGCCCACCGACGAGATCGGCGTGTTCGAAATGTCGGACAAGGGTTTGCGCGAGGTCGCCAATCCTTCCGAGCTTTTCCTGGGCGAGCGCAGCATCAAGTCGCCCGGTGCGGCCGTGTTCGCCGGTATGGAAGGCACGCGGCCGGTGCTGGTGGAGATCCAGGCACTGGTGGCACCCTCGCCGCTCGGCACGCCGCGCCGCGCCGTTGTCGGCTGGGACTCATCGCGGCTATCCATGGTTCTGGCGGTGCTCGAAACCCATTGCGGCGTGCGCTTTGCGCAGCATGACGTGTATCTCAACGTCGCCGGCGGCTACCGCATCACCGAGCCCGCGGCCGATTTGGCCGTCGCTGCCGCCCTCGTCTCATCCCTGACCGGCCTTGCTCTGCCTGCCGATTGCGTTTATTTCGGCGAAATCAGCCTTTCGGGTGCAGTCAGGCCCGTGGCGCATGCGTCGCAGCGGATGAAAGAAGCAGAAAAGCTCGGTTTTCGACAAGCAGCGATGCCGGTCGTGGGTGACGATGCCGTTGGCGCGTTTTCCGCCCGATCTTTTCAGCCTTCCGTTCTGGCCGATCTCGTCGCACGCATCGCGGCAACGAAGCGCGGAAGCACTGACGGCGACTAACAGCCCGCGTTGGGCGAATACTGTTTCGACGGCGACTTAAGGGGAACCATGCCGATCACATTGCTCGACGGAATCCTCATCGGGTTCACCCTCGTATCCGCCTTGCTCGCCATGGTACGTGGCTTCTCGCGCGAAATCCTGTCGATCGCATCCTGGATCGCGGCGGCGGCGGCGGCCTACTTCTTCTACCCCGTCGCCCTGCCCTATCTCACGCCTTACATCGACAATGAGAAACTTGCGCTGGCCGCTTCGGCGGCCGTGATCTTCGTGATCGCCCTGATCCTGGTGACGGTCATCACGATGAAGATCGCCGACTTCATCATCGACAGTCGCGTTGGCGCGCTCGATCGCACGCTCGGCTTCCTGTACGGCGCGGCGCGCGGCATACTTGTCGTCGCAGTCGCCCTGCTGTTCTTCAACTGGCTCGTTGGTGCCAATCCGCCGGCCTGGGTGACGTTCGCGAAGTCGCGTCCGATGCTGGAAAATATCGGTGCGCGGATCGAAGCGCTGCTGCCGTCCGATCCAGACAATTCGATCTTCGATCGGATCAGGGGCCAGGAAGAAGAAGCGACACCGGCACCCGAGACGCCTACGGAGCCTTCGGCGAACGACACGGCGCCGGGCCTTGATGCAGCACCTGGCTCTGACTCTACGCCGGAAGGTGAACCGGCTCAAAATAACGGCGTCACGAACAACTGAGTGGCGAAGCGCGCAGACTTTCATTATATGCGCGCTTTAAGCCAGCGAGCGCGAGCTGAAGGGCCTTCATGATGCATGGTGCGGACCTTTCCTCGGACGATCACCGTTCCGAGGTCGATGATGTTTTCGGCGACGAGTTGCATGAGGAATGCGGCGTCTTCGGTATCCTCGGTCACCCCGACGCGGCCACGCTGACAGCACTTGGTTTGCACGCCCTGCAGCATCGCGGCCAGGAAGCGGCCGGCATCGTGTCCTTCGACGGTCTGCGCTTCCATTCCGAGCGCCGCATGGGCCTGGTCGGCGACCATTACACCGATCCCGTGACGCTGGCGAAGCTGCCCGGCACGATCGCAATGGGCCATGTGCGCTATTCCACCACCGGCGAAGTGGCGCTGCGCAACGTGCAGCCGCTGTTTGCCGAGTTGGAAGTCGGCGGCATTGCGATTGCGCATAATGGCAACTTTACCAACGGTCTGACGCTGCGGCGCCAGCTGATCGCCGGCGGTGCGATCTGCCAGTCCACGTCGGACACTGAAGTGGTGCTCCATCTCATCGCCCGCTCGCGCTATTCTTCCACGGCCGACCGCTTCATCGATGCGATCCGCCAGATGGAAGGCGGGTATTCGATGGTGGCGATCACCCGCACAAAACTGATTGCCGCCCGCGACCCCACCGGCATTCGTCCGCTGGTCATGGGCGAACTCGACGGCAAGCCGATCTTTGCTTCCGAAACCTGCGCGCTCGACATCATCGGCGCGAAGTTCGTCCGGGATGTCGAGAATGGCGAAGTCATCATCTGCGAGATCCAGCCGGACGGCTCGATCTCGATCGATGCGCGTAAGGCTGGCAATGGGCAGCCGGAGCGTCTCTGCCTGTTTGAGTATGTGTATTTTGCCCGGCCGGATTCGGTCGTGGGCGGACGCAGCGTTTATGTTGCGCGCAAGAACATGGGCATAAACCTCGCGCGGGAAGCGCCGGTTGAGGCCGATGTCGTCGTGCCGGTGCCCGATGGCGGCACGCCGGCAGCGCTCGGCTATGCTCAGGAAAGCGGTATTCCGTTTGAATACGGCATCATCCGCAATCACTATGTCGGCCGTACCTTCATCGAGCCGACGCAGCAGATCCGCGCTTTCGGCGTGAAGCTGAAGCATTCGGCTAATCGCGCTATGATCGAGGGCAAGCGCGTCGTGCTGGTCGATGATTCAATCGTGCGCGGCACCACCTCGCTGAAGATCGTGCAGATGATCCGCGATGCCGGCGCGCGCGAAGTGCATCTGCGCGTTGCCAGCCCGATGATCTATTATCCGGATTATTACGGGATCGACACGCCGGACCGCGAGAAGCTGCTGGCCAACCAGTATGACAGCCTGGAAGCGATGTGCCGCTATATCGGCGCCGACTCGCTTGAGTTTCTGTCGATCGATGGGCTTTATCGTGCAGTCGGCGGCATGCCGCGCAACAATGCGCGGCCGCAGTTCACCGATCACTATTTCACCGGCGACTATCCGACCCGCCTCCTCGACAAGGATGGCGAGACGATGGGCAACAAGCTTTCGCTGTTGGCCAGCAACGGATAATTCACTCGCGAAAGACGCAAAGTCACGAAGGCCGGTTCGAACAAACCGGCCTTTTTCTTTGCTCAATGCGTAACGAGCTTTAGCCCGACAATGCCCGCAACGATCAGGCCGATGCAAACGAGCCGCATCGCTTGCGCCGGCTCGCCGAACAGTGCCATGCCGAGGATGGCGGTGCCGACAGTGCCCACGCCGGTCCAGATTGCGTAGGCCGTGCCGAGCGGCAGGGTACGCAAGGCGATGCCCAGCAAGCCAAGGCTGATGATCATGGAAACGACCGTCAGACCGGTCGGCACCATGCGGGTAAAACCTTCGGTGAATTTGAGGCCAACGGCCCAGCCGACTTCAAACAGGCCGGCAATGATGAGAATGATCCAGGCCATCGCCCGATCTCCTATGAGAGGCGATGAGGTCGTCCCCATCCATGTCTGTGATAAGCAGGGTCGTCCCGGCCGCTCTTACCTAGGCGACCTGGCTGCACGCGACAAGGTGGCTGAGCGGGCGGGGTTCCGTGAGCGCCGAAATCCCGCTATCAGCGCTTCAGTTTTCAACAATCGGAAGCTGGATACAGGCCCATGAGCACTGCCCCTGATCTGACCGGACAGGTCGCGCTGGTAACCGGCGCTTCGCGCGGCATCGGCTATCATCTCGCCAAGCAATTGGCGGCAGCTGGCGCGCATGTGATTGCGGTGGCACGCACTGTCGGCGGCCTCGAAGAGCTGGACGACGACATTAAGCAAGAACGCGCTCAGACCGGCAAAGGTGAAGCGACGCTTGTGCCGCTCGATCTTGGCGACATGGCTGGCATCGACCGTCTTGGTGGCGCGATCTTCGAGCGTTGGAAGAAGCTGGACATCCTGATCGCCAATGCCGGCGTTCTCGGCGTCATTGCACCGCTCGGCCATGTCGAAGCGAAAGTGTTCGAGCAGGTCATGACGCTCAACGTCAACGCGACCTGGCGATTGATCCGCTCGGTGGATCCGCTGCTGCGCCAGTCGGAAGCTGGCCGCGCGCTGCTGCTGTCATCAGGGGCAGCTGCCAACCCCCGTGCCTTCTGGGGTCCTTACGCGGCGTCGAAGGCTGCGGTCGAAGCGCTGGCGCGCAGCTGGGCTGACGAAACCAAGAACATGGCTCTGCGCGTCAACGCCGTTGATCCCGGCGCGACGCGTACTGCCATGCGCGCTCAGGCCGTTCCTGGCGAAGACCCGTCCACCCTGCCGACCGCCAGCGAAGTCGCGGCGCGCATCGTGGCTATTACCGGCCAGGACCGGACCGAAACCGGTCAGCTGTTTCACGTTCGCGACAACCGCTTCAAGGCGTTCCGCCGTCCGGAGTGACGGCTAGCGAATGGCAGGCGCTTCAAAGGCGCGGCGCCTGCTCGATGATGCCCGGCGATAGGCTGGACTTTTCCATACCATCAGTGAGACCGAGATCGCGCGCCATATGAGGCGTGAGGTCTTCGCGGCGGAGATGGGGTGGTCTGGAAGCGGTTCTGCTACGCTTCATCATTGCCGTCAGAACGAGATATGCCTGCGCCAGCATCGAAATTCTGGCTCTTTCAAGGACGACACTGTCGCTTCTCATGATCTTTCTCCCAATCTGCATCTTGCAGAAGGGTGATCGTTCAGCGCTTATTGATCCAATCGAACCTCGATCAGGATGCATAAGGAGCGTTTATGCCTGACGCGTCGGACCTGCCTCCGCTCGCGGCGCTTCGCGTGTTTGAGGCGGCTGCGCGATTGCTGTCCTTCACGAAGGCGGCGGAAGGGCTCGGCATGACGCAGGCGGCCGTCAGTTACCAGATCAAGGTGCTGGAAGACCGCGTCGGCGCACCCCTCTTTCTGCGCCGACCGCGCCAGGTGGAACTGACGGAGGTCGGCGCCCGCTTCAGCCCGTCGGTCAGCGATGCGTTCGAGCGTCTACGCGAGGCCTATAAGGATGCACGCGGCGAAAGCCGGTCCGTGCTGGCGTTGTCGAGTGTCGCGACCTTTGCGTCGAACTGGTTGGCGCCGCGGCTTGGGCTCTTTCAACTCGAGCATCCGCATATTGCGGTGCGCCTCGATACCGAATCGCGCAACCGCGATTTCATCCGCGAGCAGGTCGATGTCGGCATTCGCGGCGGCTTCGGCAAATGGCCCGGTCTGGCAGCCCACAAGCTCATGCCGATCACCTTCACGCCGATGCTGAGCCCGCTCCTTCTCAAGCGCGCAGGGCCGCTGAACGAACCCGCCGACCTGCTTCGCCTGCCGATCATCGACGCCTTCGATCCCTGGTGGGCGAGCTGGCTGGAGAGCGTCGGCCTGCCGGCCGACAGTCTGGCCACACGGCCGCGCAACGATCTGGAATCACAGGCCATCGCCGCGAGTGCTGCGCTTGCCGGCAATGCTGTTGCCATGCTGACGCCAGCCTTCTTTGGAGAAGCTTTACGCAGCGGCGCTTTGGTGCAGCCTTTCGAGCATTTGGGCAGCGATGGCCAGAATTATTGGCTGGTTCATGCCGAAAGCCGCAGGAATGTTGCTAAAATTAAAGCATTCCGCGAATGGCTACTGGATCAGTTCAAAGCTGGACCTACCTAGTGGATGCTTCTGGAAAAGCGCGGAAACCCGCGCTTTCGCTGCATTGCAGCAACAGATTTTTATTGACTTAGACGCCAAGCTTCGGACATTCGCCCAAGGCGAAGGCATTTGCTGAAAAGCCCCAAACGGGAGGTACAGGATGACGCTGAAAACACTGATGCTCGGCGCATGTTCGCTGCTGGCAATCGCCGGCACTGCGCAGGCACAATCGACCACGCTGACCATTGCGACCGTGAACAACGGCGACATGATCCGCATGCAGTCGCTGACGGAAGACTTCACCACGAAGAACCCGGACATCCAGCTCAACTGGGTGACGCTGGAAGAAAACGTTCTGCGCGAGCGCGTGACCACCGATGTCGCCACCAAGGGCGGTCAGTACGACGTCATGACCATCGGCAACTATGAAGTGCCGATCTGGGCCAAGCAGGGCTGGCTCCTGCCGCTCGACAATCTCGGCGCCGACTACGATGCCGACGATCTGCTCCCGTCGATCCGCAGCGGCCTCCAGATGGAAGGCAAGCTTTATGCTGCGCCGTTCTACGGCGAATCCGCGATGCTGATGTATCGCACCGACCTGTTCGAGAAGGCCGGTCTCACCATGCCGGAAAACCCGACCTGGGAGTTCATCGCCGACGCTGCGCGTAAGATTACCGACCGCAACGCCAATCTCAGCGGCATCTGCCTTCGCGGCAAGGCCGGCTGGGGCGAGAACATGGCCTTCCTCAGCGCGCTCAATAACTCGTTTGGCGGCCGCTGGTTCGACGAGAACTGGAAGCCCCAGTTCGATCAGCCGGAGTGGAAGGCAGCGCTGCAGTTCTACGTCGACCTGATGAAGGATGCCGGTCCGTCCGGTGCGTCTTCCAACGGCTTCAACGAGAACCTGACGCTGTTCCAGCAGGGCCAGTGCGGTATGTGGATGGACGCGACGGTTGCCGCTTCCTTCGTGGCCGATCCGAAGAACTCGACGGTCGCCGACAAGGTCGGTTACGCAATCTTCCCGTCAAAGGAAGGCGTGAACAATCACGGCAACTGGCTGTGGTCGTGGAACCTCGCAATTCCGGCCGGTTCGACCAAGGCTGAGGCTGCGCAGAAGTTCATCGGCTGGGCAACCAGCAAGGGCTACACCGAACTCGTCGCTTCCAAGGAAGGCTGGGCCAACGTGCCTCCAGGCACCCGCACCTCGCTCTACGAGAATGCGGAATACAAGAAGACGCCGTTCTCCGAGCCGACCTTCAAGGCCATCCAGGCTGCCGACATTACCAAGCCTTCTGTGAAGCCGGTGCCGTATATCGGTGGTCAGTGGGTTTCGATCCCCGAGTTCCAGAGCCTCGGCACCACCGTTGGCCAGCTGTTCTCGGCAGCGCTTGCCGGTCAGTCCAGCGTCGATGACGCGCTTGCACAGGCTCAGCAGGTCAGCACCCGCGAAATGACCCGCGGCGGTTACATCAAGTAAGCGCCTGCCCAATACTTGTGTTGCCGAAATCCGTTGGTTTCGGCAACCTTCATCGCCCGGCTTGTGTCGGGCGATTTTCTTCTATCTGATAGATGTACTGTGCCGTTTGCGAAGCACAGACTGGGGAGACGCAATGGCTACGAGACAGACCCGGACGCTCGCCCGCATCATGATGATGCCTTCGGTGCTCTTGCTGCTTGTCTGGATGATCGTGCCGCTGGCGATGACGCTGTGGTTCTCGTTCCAGAACTACAATCTCCTCAACCCCGCCAATGTGTCCTGGGCTGGTCTGTTCAACTACCAGTTCTTCTACACCGACCCCGCCTTCTTCCAGTCGATCTGGAACACGCTGCTCATCGTTGGCGGCGTCCTTTTCATCACGATCGTCGGCGGTATCGCGCTGGCGCTGCTGCTCGACCAGCCGATGTTTGGTCAGGGCATCGTGCGCATTCTCGTGATCTCGCCCTTCTTCGTCATGCCACCGGTGGCCGCGCTGATTTGGAAGAACATGATCATGCATCCGGGCTACGGCGTGCTGGCCTATCTGTTCAAGGTGTTCGGCGCGACCCCGATCGATTGGTTCGCGCAATTTCCGCTCCTTTCGATCATCATCATCGTGGCCTGGCAGTGGTTGCCTTTCGCGACGCTGATCCTGCTGACTTCGCTGCAGTCGCTCGATGGCGAGCAGAAGGAAGCCGCCGAGATGGATGGGGCCGGCCTCGTGGCGCGCTTCTGGCATTTGACGCTGCCGCATATGGCGCGCGCGATCACTGTCGTGATCCTGATCCAGACCATCTTCCTGCTCAGCGTTTATGCCGAGATCCTGGTCACCACCAATGGCGGCCCCGGCTATGCTTCCACCAACCTGCCCTTCCTGATCTACCGCACCGCGCTGCTCGGCTATGATGTCGGCGGAGCTTCGGCCGGCGGTGTGATTGCAATCGTGCTTGCCAATATCGTTGCGCTGTTCGTGATGCGTGCGGTCGGCAAGAACCTGGACCGCTGAGGAAACGATCATGGCTCGCACTGCCTCAACCGGACAGAAGATCGCCTGGACCGTCGTCGCCTGGGTGATTGCCCTCGTGATCTTCTTTCCGATCCTTTACACGATCATCACCAGCTTCAAGACGGAGCCGGAAGCCATTGCCGGCATCAGCCTGATCCCGTCCGGCACGTTCCAGAACTATATCGACGTGGAAACGCAGCGCGATTATTTCCGGCCCTTCATGAACTCCGTAATTATCTCGCTGGGTTCGACGGTGCTGGCGTTGATCGTCGCGATTCCCGCCGCGTGGTCGATGGCGTTCTCGCCAACGCGCCGCACCAAGGACATCCTGATGTGGATGCTGTCCACCAAGATGATGCCGGCCGTCGCTGTGCTAGTGCCGATCTATCTGCTGTTCCGCGATTGGGGCCTGCTGGACAGCCGCATCGGCCTGACCGTCATGCTGACGCTGATCAACCTGCCGATCGTGGTGTGGATGCTCTACACATATTTCCGCGAGATCCCGGGCGAGATCCTGGAAGCGTCTCGCATGGACGGCGCCTCGTTGTGGAACGAGATCATCTATGTGCTGACGCCGATGGCGGTGCCCGGCATTGCCTCGACGCTGCTTCTCAACATCATCCTCGCCTGGAACGAAGCGTTCTGGACGATCCGTTTGACCACAACCAACGCCGCGCCGCTGACGGCCTTCATTGCGTCCTTCTCCAGCCCGCAGGGTTTGTTCTGGGCGAAGCTGTCGGCCGCATCCACCATGGCCATTGCGCCGATCCTGATCATGGGCTGGTTCTCCCAGCGCCAGCTTGTTCGCGGTTTGACCTTTGGTGCGGTGAAGTAAACAAAGACAAGGGCCGTCGTGCCGCGTGAGTGGCGCAGGGCTTGAAGGGGAGACATATGGGCAAGATCAACCTCGAACACGTCTCGAAATCCTTCGGGGTCACGAGCATCATTCCGGACCTCAATCTCGATATCGAGGATGGCGAGTTCGTCGTTTTCGTCGGTCCTTCTGGTTGCGGCAAGTCCACCCTGCTGCGCCTGATCGCAGGCCTGGAAGATGTGAGCGGCGGCACGATCCGCATCGATGGCCGCGATGTCACGCAGGAAGCACCGGCCAAGCGGGGTCTGGCCATGGTGTTCCAGTCCTATGCGCTTTATCCGCATATGTCGGTCTACAAGAACATCGCTTTCCCGCTGAAGATGGCCGGCGAGGACAAGACGCTGATCGACCGCAAGGTCAAGGATGCCGCCAAGGTTCTGAACCTCACAAACTATCTCGACCGTCGCCCCGGCCAGCTGTCCGGCGGTCAGCGCCAGCGTGTCGCAATCGGCCGCGCCATTGTGCGCCAGCCATCCGCCTTCCTGTTCGACGAGCCGCTGTCCAACCTCGATGCGGCCTTGCGCGGCACGATGTGTCTCGAAATCAGCGAGCTGCACCAGCAGCTCAAGACCACGATGATCTATGTGACGCATGACCAGGTCGAAGCCATGACCATGGCCGACAAGATCGTGGTGCTGAATGCCGGCAATATCGAGCAGGTCGGTTCGCCGCTCGAACTCTATCGCAACCCGCGCAACCTGTTCGTGGCCGGCTTTATCGGCAGCCCACGCATGAACCTGCTGAGCGGTGCGGCTGCATCCAAGTACAGTGCGGAAACCATCGGCGTGCGTCCAGAGCATCTTCTGATCTCCCGTACGGAGGGCGATTGGAAGGGCACGGTGGGTGTAGCCGAACATCTCGGCTCGGACACCTTCCTGCATGTGCATGCCGAAGGCATGGATCACGGCATGGACCACATCACCGTTCGCGCCGAGGGCGAAGCGGGGCTGAATCCGGGTGACACGATTTACCTGACGCCGGACGCCCAGAAGCTGCACCGCTTCGGCAAGGACGGCATCGCGCTTTAAGCACAAGGCGGCGCCTTGCGCTGACTTGTCATGAAACGACCATCGCCTATGGCCATGAAGCCTTGAGCGAAATCTGGAAGAACTGCCATGTCTGTGAAATTGTCTGCTGCCGCGCTGTCCGATCTGCCGGCCAAGGTCCCTGCTCCCCGATATGACCGCTCGGATCTGAAGGCGGGTATCCTGCACTTCGGTGTCGGCAATTTCCATCGCGCGCATCAGGCGGTTTACCTTGACGATCTGTTCGCCACGGGTGCGGATCATGATTGGGCGATCATCGGTGCCGGCGTGTTGCCATCGGAAGCTGCCATGCATGAGAAGCTCGGCGCGCAGGATTGGCTCACCACGGTGGTTGAGCAGGACACCGGCCATATGGAAGCCCGGGTAACGGGTGCGATGATCGACTTCATTGCGCCCGGCGACACCGCTCGTATTCTTGCCACGCTGGCCGATCCGGCCATCCGCATCGTGTCGCTGACGATCACTGAGGGCGGCTACTTCATCGACGCCTCCACCGGCAAGTTCAACCCGAAGCATCCTGCGATTGTCGCCGATGCCGCTTCGCCGGATGCGCCGACCACCGTGTTCGGCCTGATCCTGGCCGGCTTGAAGCAGCGCCGCGAGGCAGGAGCCGTGCCCTTTACGGTTATGTCTTGCGACAACATCCCCCATAACGGCCATGTCACACGCGATGCGGTGGCGGGCCTGGCGGAGCTGTTCGATGCGGAATTCGCGGCCTGGGTGCGCGAGACCGTGGCCTTCCCGAATGGCATGGTCGATCGCATTACGCCGGCAACGTCGGATCGCGAGCGCACCCTTTTGCGCGACGAATTCGGCGTGGAAGACAACTGGCCGGTGTTTTGTGAACCCTTCAAGCAGTGGGTGCTGGAAGACAAGTTTACGGCCGGGCGCCCCGCGCTGGAGAAGGTCGGCGTCCAGTTCGTGCCGGATGTTTCGCCCTTCGAGCTCATGAAGATCCGCATCCTCAATGGCGGGCATGCGACGATCGCCTATCCCGCTGGTCTGCTCGACATCCATTTCGTGGATGAAGGCATGGCCGAGCCGCTGGTGGCGCGCTTCCTCGACAAGGTCGAGCGCGACGAGATCATCCCCACCGTGCCGCCGGTACCCGGCGTCGTGCTCGACGAGTATTACGAGCTGATCGTGCGCCGCTTCTCCAACCCGAAGATCGGCGATACCATCCGCCGCCTTTGCCTCGATGGTTCCAATCGCCAGCCAAAGTTCATCGTGCCGACCATCGCCGACCGCCTCAAGGCGGGTGCCTCGGTGGACGGCCTCGCACTCGAATCGGCTTTGTGGTGCCGGTATTGCGAGGGCACGACCGATTCCGGCGCAGTGACCGAGCCGAACGATCCGTCCTGGGACCGCCTGCAGGAGACTGCGCGGGCTGCCAAGAGCGATCCTTCGGCTTGGCTTGCCATGAGCGACATCTATGGCGATGTCGCCAAGTCCGAAGTCTTTGCGTCGGCCTTCGCCAAGAGCCTGAAGGCGTTGTGGGCTGACGGCACACGCGCGACCGTCGAGCGCTATCTGGCCGGCCAGCACTAAGCGTGAGCGATCTCCTCGTTCCTGCTTACCCAAGCCTCGTCATCTTTGATTGTGACGGGGTTCTGGTGGATAGCGAGCCGCTTTCGATCGGCGTTCTCGTTGATCACATCGCCCGCGCCGGTGGCGACGTGTCCACCGCCCTCGCCTACGAAGCCTTTCTCGGCCGCAGCATGGCGACGATCCGCGAGTTGCTACGCGAGAGCCATGCCGTCGACTTCAGCGACGACCACATGGAAGCGATCCGTGTGGATATGCGTCAGCGCTTCACGGATGAGCTGACGCCGATCCCCGGCATTCGCGATGCGCTGCTATCGCTGAAGCGCCCGTTCTGCGTGGCGTCTTCGAGCCAGCCTGATCGCATCCGGCTGTCGCTGGGCGTCACCGGTCTGCTCGACCTCTTTGAGCCCAACATCTTCAGCTCAACCATGGTGAAGCGCGGCAAGCCCTTCCCCGACCTGTTCCTGCATGCAGCCAGCCAGATGGGCGTTGAGCCCTCGGATTGCATCGTGGTGGAAGACAGTCCGGCCGGCATCCAGGCCGCCCAGAGTGCCGGCATGAAGGTTCTCGGCTTCGCTGGTGGGGCCCATGCCGAACTCGGCGGGTTGTTGAAGGCGTTCGAGCGGCTTCAACCGGATGCCGTGTTTTCGGACATGCGGCAGTTGCCGGATCTGCTTCAAACGATCAAGGCACCGCACGCTCTTTGAGGCGGCGCCTTGCGTTTAAGCCCGAGCTTCCTTGGCCGCACGGCGGCGGTATGCACGTACGCTGAGCGGCAGGAACACAGCATAGGCGATCGCTGAAACCACCAGCGTTTCCCAAGTATAGCTGGTGAGAAACAGCACATAGGCAACGGCACCCAGCGTCAACGGGATTACGGCATCACGGCCGATGCGCTGCCCCACCGTCTTGCCAGAATAAACCGGCAAGCGGCTGACCAGAAGCCAGGCGACGACCAGCGTGAACACCACGGCACCGAGCGCAAAGCTGCGATCCGGCTCCACGCCGAGAAAGCCTAGATAGACCGGCAGCATCACCAGCCCTGCCCCAGCCGGTGCCGGCACGCCGACGAAATAAGCGGTCTTCCAGGCCGGGCGGTTGGGATCATCCAGCATGACGTTGAAGCGGGCGAGACGCAGGCCGCAGGCGATAGCGTAGAGCATCGCCGCGATCCAGCCGAAGGATCCTGCCTGATCAAGCAGATAGGCGTAAAGCACGAGCGATGGGGCGACGCCGAAATTGACGATGTCGGCCAGCGAATCCATCTGCGCGCCGAAGTTGGACGTCGCCTTCAGCATGCGTGCTGCGCGCCCATCGATGCCGTCGAGGAAGGCAGCGCCAAGCACCATGATCACGGCGATTTCGAAGCGCCCTTCGAAAGCCAGCCGGATGCCGGTCATGCCGGCGCAGATCGCCAGCAGCGTCAGCAGATTGGGGATTAGCAGGCGAATGGAGATGCGGCGCATGCGCGGCTCTGTCTCCAGCCCACCCTCGTCTTGGTGATTGACGGGATCCAGCATGAGCGATCAGGCAATCCGCACGAGCGGCGTCGTCAGCCCGCTATCGAAATCTGCCAGGATGGTTTCGCCGGCAATGGCCGTTTGGCCGACAGCCACACGCGGCGTGGCGTTGCCTGGAAGGTAAACATCCAAGCGCGAGCCGAAGCGGATCAGGCCAAAGCGCTCACCGGTCGAAATCTGGCTGCCTTCATCGACCCAGCACAGGATGCGCCGCGCGACGAGGCCGGCGACCTGCACGCAGGCGATCGTGCCATGTGGGCTTTCGATCAGCAGGCCGTTGCGCTCGTTTTCGGCGCTGGCCTTGTCGAGATCGGCATTCAGGAACTTGCCCGGACGATATTCGATCTTGCTGACGAGACCGCGCACCGGCGCGCGATTCACATGACAGGAAAATACGTCCATGAAGACGGAAATGCGCGTCATCTCCGCATTGCCCAAGCCGAGCTCGCGCGGTGGAACGGCGGGGCCGACGGCGGAGATGCGGCCATCGGCGGGGCTCACCACCAGCCCGTCATCGATGGGCGTCACGCGCTGCGGATCGCGGAAGAAGTAGGTGCACCAAGCCGTCAGCACCAAGCCGACAAAGAACAAAGGCGCCCAAAGAAAGCCGATGATGATGGTGACGACCGCGAAACCAGCGATGAAGGGATAACCCTCCTTGTGGATCGGCGTCAGCGTATTGCGGATAGTGTCCGCCAGGGTCATGCGTCAGGTCCCGTTAATCGCAGCTGTGATTAGCGGAAAGGGTTGCGCCTTTCAACGCAACCCATTGTCATCCGTATGTGTGCGGGCTCAGCTTTCAACCAGCTGAGGCTCGACCCGCACCGAACCTTCTTCCATCTCGGCCGCTTCGCGGGCACGCCGCAGCCGCTCTTCGGCTTCTGTGGCTTCGCGCTGGCGCATCCACATGGAGGCGTAGAGACCGTTTTCGTCCATCAGCTCCGCATGGGTGCCGCGCTCGGCGATCGTGCCGTCGCGCAACACGATGATCTGGTCGGCATTGATGACGGTGGACAACCGATGCGCGATCACGATCGTGGTGCGCCCGCGGCTGACCTCATCGAGCGCGGCCTGGATCGACTGCTCGGTCTGCGTATCCAGCGCCGAGGTCGCTTCATCCAGAATCAGCAAAGGCGGCGCCTTCAGGATGGTGCGGGCAATTGCAACGCGCTGCTTTTCACCGCCCGACAACTTCAAGCCGCGTTCGCCGACCATGCTGTCGAAGCCTTCCGGCAGACGCTTGATGAAGCCGGAAATCTGAGCCTGCTCGGCGGCGCGCTCCACCTCCTCCATCGAGGCATCGGGGCGGCCATAGCGGATGTTGTAGGCGATGGTGTCGTTGAACAGCACTGTATCCTGCGGCACCATGCCGATCGCAGCCCGCAGGCTTTCCTGCGTGATCGCGCGCACATCCTGGCCATCCACGGTCACGCGGCCCTTCTGGACATCGTAAAAGCGGAACAGTAGGCGCGAGATCGTCGACTTGCCGGCACCGGATGGGCCGACGATCGCAACGGTCTTGCCGGCCGGCACTTCGAAGCTGACGCCCTTCAGGATCTGCCGGTTGGCATCATAAGCGAAGTGCACGTCCTCGAAGCGCACCGTGCCGTTGGTGATGGCGAGCGGCGGGGCACCCGGCGCATCGGTCACTTCCTGCTTCATGTCGAGCAGGCCGAACATCTGCTCGATGTCGGTTACGGCCTGACGAATTTCGCGATACACGAAGCCGATGAAGTTGAGCGGGACGGATAGCTGCATCAACAGGGCATTGACGAAAACGAAGTCGCCAATCGTCTGCGTGCCGTTCATGACCTCGCGCGCCGACATCGCCATGACGATCGCTGTACCGAGGCCGAAGATCACGCCCTGACCGAAGTTCAGCCAACCAAGTGACGTCCACGTCTTGGTTGCCGCATCTTCGTAACGCGCCATAGAGCGATCGAATCGCTCGGCTTCCATGCGCTCGTTGCCGAAATATTTGACGGTTTCGAAGTTGAGCAGCGAGTCGATTGCCTTGGAATTGGCATCGGTATCCGAGTCGTTCATCTCGCGGCGAATGGTGATGCGCCAGTCGCTCGCCTTGATCGTGAACCAGACATAGAGCACCACGGTCGCACTGATGACCGCGACGTAACTCCAGCCATAGGCCCACGCGAAAACGGCAGCCGTAAGGACGAATTCGAGAACGGTTGGCATCGTGTTGAGGATCGTGAAGCGCACGATCGTTTCGATACCCTTCGTGCCGCGCTCGATGACGCGCGACAGTCCCCCTGTGCGCCGCTCCAGATGGAACCGCAGCGACAGTTGATGCATGTGGACGAAGGTTCGATAGGCAAGTTGCCGAACCGCATGCTGGCCGACGCGTGCGAACAAAGCATCGCGCAGCTGGTTCAAGCCAAGCTGCACGAGGCGCACGACATTATAGGCGATCACCAGCATGATCGGTCCGACCAACAAGGCCGGCACGATCTGCGACACGGTAAGCTGCCCGTTCAGCGCGTCCGTTGCCCATTTAAAGAAGTACGGGACCGAGATCAGGATCAGCTTGGACAGAACGAGATAGAAGCTCGCCCAGATCACACGCTGCCGGAGGTCCGGCCGGTCGGAGGGCCACATATAGGGCCAAAGGTTGCCGAGCGTCCGGAACAGTGATCCGGAGTCGGCCGAAACAGTTTTATCAGCCAAAAGAATTATCCGCAGAGTTCGTTTAAAGAAGCCGCGCAGGCGCCGGAAAGGCAGGACAGGCTGTCAGCCAAATCTTTGAGCGCGGCAGTATCAAGTCTGTAACGCGAACGCTGGCCGTCGGGTGAGCACACCACGAGACCGGCATCCACGAGAACCTTTAGATGTTGCGACACAGTCGATTGGGCAAGGTCCAGCCGACCAACAACATCCTTGCAGCAACAAGCCCGGCTTCGCGAAAGCTCGCGCAGGATGCGCAAACGGGCGGGATGCGAAAGGGCTGACAGCCCCGCCGCAATCCGCTCGTCGTGATCCCATGGATGATCCAAGGCGATGTTGTTCATCGTTTATCGGCGATATACGATGAATGTGTGACATGCAAGGCAGGCAACGGCTACCCGCTGTCAGTCGCGTGTGGTGGCCTGATCGCCCAGTTGGGTCATATCCGCCTTTTCACCTTCGGTGGTGCTGTCCGGCATATGGAAGATCTGGCCCGGCCAGATACGGTTCGGATTCTGGATCTGGTCCTGATTGGCCAGGTAGATCGTGGAATACCGAACGCCTCGTCCGTAAGCGCGCTTGGAGATGCGCCACAGCGAGTCGCCGCGACGGATGATGACGGCGCCTTTTGCTGCCTGCAGTGCTGGAGCGGTTGTCTGGGAGGGAGCCGTGGCGGGGTCGGCGGCAGTGTTGGCTATTGGCGTTGTACTGGCCGAAGCGGCTGCCGAGCTTGAAGCAGCAGGTGGTTGAGTGCTGGCTGCTGCAGCTGTCTCTGAACTTGGCGTGGCGCTTTCCTGCGTCGGCGCGACTGCAGCCACGGCTTCGCCCACTTCGCGCTCGAACGGCACGGCGGCACGCTGCGTCACCGTCGCACCATCAGCGCCGATGGCATCGATGCGGATCGTGTATTTACCGACGGCGAGGTCACGCTTGGCTTCCACCAGGAACTGCCCGTCGGGCGAAGCCGTGGCTTCGCCGAGGAAGTCGTCATCGGCATAAGCGCGCAGCTTGGCGCCCGGAGCGGAGCGGCCGGCGACATAGATCATGCTGCCTTCGATCTCGACGGCTTCCACTGTTGGCGCGGTGTTTGCGTCGGCGTTTTGCTGCGCTACCGGTGCCTCTGCCAGGTCGCTCACCGCTGCCGTCTGAGTGTTTGTAGCAGGCTGAGACGCGGCAGCGGGAGCCTGGTTGTCCTGACCGGGCGCGGCAGTTGTAGCGGCCGTGCTCGTGGATGCCGGCTCAGGCGTCGCCGGCTTGCTTGTTGCCTCGTCCGCTTCCGGCAGGCTGATCAAGCGGCTGGGCTGGCCGGGTTCCTGCACCATGGCGAGAACCTGGCCCTTCTTGTCTGCCGGCACGGAAACAATGGCCATTTCGGTCGAGGATGCCGATCCGCCCTCACCCTTGGAGCGCAGAACCAGTGTGTGATCGCCGGCCGGCAGTGGGTTCTCCAGCGCAATCGCAAAGTCGCCGTTCGGGCTGACCTTGGTTTGGCCGAGAACCGTGCCATCCGAAACGATCTCCACATCGGCACCCGGCTTGGCACGGCCCGCCACGACGGTGGATCCATCGGCTTCCACGCGCAGAATGTCGAAGCTCGGCGTCACGCGATCACTGCGGCTGGACTTCGCTTCTTCCAAAGCCGCCTTGGTATTTTCGAGGGCAGCACTCTGCTGCGCGACAGAGTTCGGCTCACCGGTGATGGATGAGGGAATGGCGGTCTGGGCCTGCGGTTGAACTGCCGGCTTGGGCGTCGTGGGCGCTGGCGTCGAGGTCGGGGCCGAAGCTGTTTGCGGTTGCGCCTGCTGAGAATCGAAAGCGCCGGAGCCATAAGCGACCAGCCCGCCCGCAAGGAACAGCCCGATCAGGAACAAAACGACGCGTGCCGGTGTCACAGCAATCTCCAACCCCATGTTCTCCAAGGCATTAGCCTGTTTTTCGAAGCGTCACAAGAAAAAGGCAGCGGGCAACCTTGACGGTGCCTTGACCTGAACTAGGCCCAAGGTGCACTCCACGGCATGTCTTCGATTCAATCCGTCTGCGTTTATTGCGGCTCCTCAACCGGCCGTTCCCCCATTTACATCGAGAGCGGCGAGGCGCTGGGCACCGCATTGGCGGCAGCCGGGCTGCGGCTGATCTATGGCGGCGGCACGCGCGGCATCATGGGCGCGGTCTCGGCCGCGGCTGTGGCTGCCGGCGGCAAGGTTACCGGCATCATCCCGACCTTCCTTTTGTCAAAGGAAGCCAAGGACGGCACGCCGAGCGGTCTGGACGAGCTTCACGTCGTCGACACGATGCATGTGCGCAAGCATATGATGTTCGAGCAATCAGACGCCTTCGTGGCTCTGCCCGGCGGCATCGGCACGGTCGAGGAAATTATCGAGATCATGACCTGGGGCCAACTGGGTCAGCACCGCAAGCCGATGATCTTCGCCAATATCGACGGCTTCTGGGAGCCAATGCGCGCGCTGATCGACCATATGACGGCCGAGGGCTTCATCCACAGCGCGCATCAGGTGCGGCCGATCTTCGTGGACAAGGTCGAAGACATCATCCCGGCAATCCTCGCGGCCGGCAACGCCTCGGAAGGCGACGAGGCCGTTATCGAGAAGATGTAGGCTTCGCCACCTGCGCCGGCATCAGGTCCGGCGCGACAGGAATGCCGAGGCGGTAAAGACTACCAGCGCAGCCCAGATGAACAGAAAAGCCACCAAGGTGGTGAAGGTGAAGGGCTCGCGGAACCAGAACACCGCGAGCAGAAAGACGATGCTCGGCGCGATATATTGCATCATGCCGATGGTCGACAGCTTCAGCAGTTTTGCGCCATTGGCGTAAAGCAGCAGCGGAACAGCCGTGACGAGGCCTGATGCTGCCAGCAGCCAGGGATTGGCTCCGCCTGGACCGCCGAAGAAGTGCGACCCGCCGGTCATGCCAATCCAGATCAGGTAGACCAGCGCGGGCACGCTGATGATCAGCACTTCCAGAAAGAAGCCCTGGTTAGGGCCGATCGGCAGGGACCGCTTGAACATGGCATAGAAGCCCCAGCTCACCGCTAGTGCAACCGACACCCAAGGCAGACCGCCGCGTTCCCAGGCGAGAATGGAAACTGCGATGATGGCAAGGCCGATGGCCACGAGCTGCGCCCGCTTCAACCGCTCACCGAGGAATAGTGCGGCCAGAAAGACAGAGAAAAGCGGATTGATGTAGTAGCCGAGCGCGGCTTCCACCGTGCGGCCAACCGCTATGGCCCAGACATAGATGCCCCAGTTGACCGAGATGATGGCGGCAGTAACCACGGCCATGAAGAGCATGCGCGGCGTGCGCAGCGCCGTGATCAGGTCGCCCATACGGCCCGCCCAGAACAGCGCCAATGCAGCGATCGGAACCGACCACAAAGCGCGGTGCGCAACAACCTCAACCGCAGGGATATGACCGACGGCTTTCATGTAGAGCGGCAGGAAGCCCCACAGGAGGTAGGCGGTGATCGCAAGGGCGAAGCCGCGGCTGGACGATTCACGCGGGGCGATGGATGTGATCTGATTTGACATGCCGGGCTCTATGAGCCGGCTGCGGCGCGGCGACTATCGAAAAGCATTGATGAACGCTTTGCTTTTCATGAACGATCAGGACGAGGCCGGGGTCAACGGCAGTTCCGTCAAGGCTCTGCGCTTCATCAGAAGAGACGCGGTGTAGATGATGAGGGCGACCCAGATGAAGGCAAAAGCAATTGCACGGTGCCAGCCGAAGGGTTCACCGAACACGAAGACCGCAAGAAGGAACAGGCCGGTCGGCACGATATATTGCATGATGCCGATGGTGGTTATGCGCAGCAGCTTGGCGCCGAAGCCATAAAGCAGAAGCGGCGCCGCCGTCGCGGGGCCGCAAACGAGCAGCCAGAACGTGTCGGACGCGCTGCCGGCCATGAAGTGCCCCTGCCCCGTTGCCGCGAGCCAGATGACATAAGGCAGCGCGGGAATGAGCAGAATCATCGTTTCCAGGAAGAAGCCCTGGCTTGGCCCGATCGGCAGCGTCTTGCGCAGGAAGCCGTAGATGGCGAAGGAGAAGGCCAGAAGCAGCGATATCCAGGGAAGGCCGCCGGTTTCGATCGCCACGAGCGCGACGCCGATCGTTGCCAGTGCGATGGCGACAAGCTGGAGGCGGTCGAGCTTCTCTCCCATGATCAGTGCGCCGATCGCCACGGTGACCAGCGGATTGATGTAATAGCCAAGGGCTGCTTCAACCGTACGGTTGACGGAAATTGCCCAGACATAAACGCCCCAATTGATCGTTACGGCCGCCGCCGTGATTGTCGCCATCAACAGGGTTCGCGGAGACCGGAGGGCAGCGCGAATATCGGCCGTTCGCCCCAGCCACAACACAACGATGGCGGCAATCGGCACAGCCCAGATCACCCGATGCGCGATCACCTCGGCGGACGGAATATGCGCCACCAGCTTCATCAGAAGCGGGAACAGACAGCCCCAGATGAGATAGGCCGAACCGGCATAGATAAAGCCGCGAGTTTCGGCTGAAGGTGCGGGCTTCGAGGATGGTGGAAGGCTGGACATGATCTGGCTATGCGCCGGACCGCGCATCGACGCCACAGGCGGCTGATGCTGGACCACCCGCTTGCCGTGCATGGCTCATTCGGCGGCTCATTCGGCTGCCACCAAACCTGCCAGCTCGCGGTTTTTCATCAGCTTGAAGGTAATGGAATCCATGAGCGCCTGGAAAGATGCGTCGATGACATTGTCCGACACGCCTACCGTGCGCCAACGCGAGCCCTGCTTGTCCTGCGATTCGATCAAGACGCGGGTCACGGCCTCCGTGCCGCCGTTCAGGATGCGGACCTTGTAGTCCACCAGTTCCAGATCCTCGATCTCGTCCTGAAACTTGCCGAGATCCTTGCGCAAGGCGATGTCGAGTGCGTTCACCGGGCCGTTGCCTTCGGCGACCGACATCTTCTCTTCGCCGTCAACCATGACCTTCACGACGGCTTCCGATACGGTCTTTAGCTGGCCTACGGAATCGAAGCGGCGCTCGACCATGCAGCGGAAGCTGGTGACGGCGAAGAAGTTCGGTACGTGACCCAGCATCTGGCGCGCCAGAAGCTCGAAGCTCGCATCCGCGCCTTCATAGGCATAGCCCTGCGCTTCGCGATCCTTCACCAGCGCGATCAGCGTATCCAGCCTGCTATCATCGCGCGCGACATGAACGCCGCGGCGCTTCAACTCGGCGATGAAGTTGGCTTTGCCACCCTGATCCGAAACCATGACGCGACGGCGGTTGCCTACCGTCTTCGGGGGCACATGCTCGTAGGTTTCCGGCTCTTTCAGCAAGGCTGAAGCATGGATGCCGGCCTTGGTGGCGAAGGCTGAGGAGCCGACATACGGCGCCTGCTCATGCGGCGCGCGGTTCAGCAATTCGTCGAAGGCATGCGACAGGCGCGAGATGCCGCTCAGCGCCTCATGCGTAATGCCGAGTTCAAAGCGCTCTGTGAAAGCCGGCTTCAGCATTAGGGTCGGGATCAGGCTGACCAGATTGGCATTGCCGCAGCGCTCGCCGATGCCGTTCAGCGTGCCCTGGATCTGCCGTGCCCCGGCCTCCACGGCTGCAAGCGAGTTCGCAACGGCTTGCCCCGTATCGTCATGCGCATGGATGCCGAGATGGCTGCCCGGTACCCCGGCGTCGATAACCTTGCCGACGATCGTACGCACTTCGGATGGCAGGGTGCCGCCATTTGTGTCGCACAGCACGATCCATCGCGCGCCCGCTTCGAAGGCCGTTCGGGCGCAGGCCAGAGCATAATCCGGATTGGCCTTGAAGCCGTCGAAGAAGTGCTCGCAGTCGACCAGCGCTTCCTTGCCAGCCGCAACTGCTGCTTCGACGGACGCCTTTATCGCGTCGAGGTTCTCCTCATTCGTGCAGCCGAGCGCGACACGGACATGATAGTCCCAGCTCTTCGCGACAAAGCAGATCGCGTCCGATGATGCCTGCGTCTGCGCCGCCAGACCGGGATCGTTCGACGCCGAAACGCCGACGCGCTTGGTCATGCCGAAAGCGACGAACTTCGCCCGCGCCGTGCGCTTCTTCGTAAAGAAAGCCGTGTCGGTGGGGTTGGCACCGGGATAGCCGCCCTCGACATAGTCCAGCCCGAACACGTCCAGCATCCCGGCGATCGCGATCTTGTCCTCGACGGAAAAGTCGATGCCAGGCGTCTGCTGGCCGTCGCGCAGCGTCGTGTCGAACAGGAATAGTCGCTCTCTTCCGGTCATCGTGCCAACTCGTTCCGCGCGACGGAGGCTCTCTTTTGTTCGTCCTCGCACGCTTCGCTACTGCGGGCGAACGGGCAGCGCAACGTCGTGTCGAACAGGAACAGGCGCTCGCGGTTCATGACCCGGACTTGCCGGCGAAGCGGTCGGTGGCGCGGATCAGCTGGTCGAGGATGCCCGGCTCGGAATAAGCATGGCCAGCACCTTCGATGATGTGCAATTCCGAATCCGGCCACGCCTTGTGCAACTCCCAGGCGGTGCGCAGCGGACACGGCATGTCGTAACGGCCGTGGATGATGACACCGGGAATATCAGCCAGCTTGCCGGCATCGCGGATCAGCTGACCTTCTTCCAACCAGCCGGCATGGGTGAAGTAGTGGTTTTCGATCCGCGAAAAGGCCAGCGCGAAGTCGTCGCCATCATGCTGGGCGCTGAGTGCGGGGTCCGGCAGCAGCGTGATTGTCTCGCCTTCCCACAGGCTCCAAGCCTTGGCAGCGGCGATCTGCTCGGCGCGGTCGTCACCTACCAGTCGCTTGCGGTAGGCAGCCATGAGGTCGCCGCGCTCGGCTTCTGGGATCGGCGCGATGAAGCGCTCCCACTTGTCGGGGAACATCTCGGACACGCCGAACTGGTAGTACCAGCTCAGTTCCGCCTTGGTCAGCGTATAGATGCCACGCAGCACCAACTCGCTCACACGCTCCGGATGCGTTTCCGCATAGGCCAGTGCCAGGGTCGAGCCCCATGAGCCGCCGAACACCAGCCATTGCTCCACACCCACCATGTCACGCAGCCGCTCGATGTCGGCAACGAGGTCCCAGGTCGTGTTGGCGTCCAGCGAGGCATGCGGCTCGGAGCGGCCCGCGCCGCGCTGCTCGAACAGGAGCACGTCGTAAAGTGCTGGATCGAACAGCCGGCGGTGGTTCGGCGAGAGCGTCGAGCCCGGCCCGCCATGCAGAAACACGGCCGGCTTGGCGCCCGGTGTGCCCGACCGTTCCCAGTAAATGCGATGACCGTCGCCGACATCGAGATGGCCAGACGCATAGGCTTCGATGGCGGGATACAGCTGGCGCAAAGGCTGGCTCATGGCTTGCTTCCTTGAGGCCAGGCCTCGGTGTCGTAGTCGGGATGCTGGTAGTTCTTCAGGTCGGCCAAGAAGGGCGAAACCTCCTCGTCGTCTTCGGTGCGCTGGCCCGGCAGATCGTGCAGCGCATCGACGTAAGGCAGCTTGTTTTCGATGCCCCATTGCTTGTCCGGCGCAACGCTGGCGGGATCATCGAAGGCGCCGATCGCCAAAGCGACGCCATCATCCGCTTCAAACGAAAGCGGCGTGCCGCATTCCGCGCAGAAACCGCGCGTGGCGATGCTGGACGACTTGAAGCGCTTGGGCTCACCGCGCGTCCAGCGTAGCGTGCCTTCGTTCACGGTCGCCAGCGGCGCATAGAAGCTGCCGAACGCCTTCTGGCACATGCGGCAATGGCAGATGGAGGCATGATGCAGCGCGCCCTCAACGCGAAAACGAACAGCGCCGCACTGACAGCCGCCGGTGTAGATCGGTTTGTTGTCCAGGCTCATCGTTTGACCTCCCATGTCGTGATGCGCTCGCCCGTGGCGGGATCCTTACCGTCCTTGAGCTGAATGCCTTTCGCAAGAAGTTCGTCGCGGATCTTGTCGGCTTCGGTCCAGTTCTTGGCTCGGATGAGATCAAGACGACGCTGGACGATCTCGGCAACATCGACGTCGCCCGTATCCTTCCGGACCGGATCGATGCCCAGCAGATGCAAGGAAGCAAGGGCGGCTCCGGCCTGCCCTTCATTCATCAAGGCATGGATGCGCACGAAGGCTTCGTTGAGATTGAGGTCGTCAGCCAGTGCATCGAGCACGATGCTGTCAGGCGCATCCGCCGGCTCCGCATCCTTCGCCAGCCGCTCCCAGCGCTCGATCTCGCGCAGCGCTTCTTCCAGCTTCGCGACGGTGAAGTCGATCGGCTCGCGATAGTTGGTCTTCAGCATTGCCAGCCGCAGCACTTCGCCCGGCCACTTACGCCCGCCGAACTTGTCCGTATGAAGCAGGTCGTGGATCGTCACGAAGTTACCTTCGCTCTTCGACATCTTGCGACCTTCGACCTGCACGAAGCCGTTATGCATCCAGACATTGGCCATCACGTCCCGGCCGTGGGCGCAGCAGGATTGGGCGATCTCGTTTTCATGATGCGGGAAGATCAGGTCGAGCCCGCCGCCATGGATATCGAACACTTCGCCGAGATAGGCCGCCGACATGGCCGAGCATTCTATGTGCCATCCGGGGCGGCCGCGAATGGCAAGCGGCTTTTCGCCGACGGTGAACTGCGCGTCCCAGCCGGGCTCTTCAACGGATGAGGCCTTCCACAACACGAAGTCGCCGGGGTTCTTCTTGTGGGCGTCGACCGCAATGCGCGCGCCCGCCTGTTGTTCGTCGAGCGGGCGGCGGGACAGCTTGCCATAGTCCTGCATCGAAGCAGTATCGAACAGGATTTCGCCATCCGTTGCATAGGCATGGCCGCGATCGATGAGGATCTGAATCAGGCTCACCATGTCCGTCTTGCCGTCGTCGCGCGGCAGCACGAACTCGGTGGCGCGCGGCTCGTGTTTCGGCGGCAGGCAGCCCAGCGCCTCGACATCCCTATGGAACTGGTTGGCCGTCTTCTCCGTGACCTTGCGGATCGCCTCGTTCAGCGGCAAGGCGGGATAATCGCGCAGGGCCCGCGCGTTGATCTTGTCGTCCACATCCGTGATGTTGCGGACATAGGTGACGTGATCCTCGCCATAGACATGGCGCAGCAGGCGATACAGCACGTCGAACACGATGACGGGCCGCGCATTGCCGATATGGGCGAAGTCGTAGACCGTCGGGCCGCAGACATACATGCGCACATTGTCCGGATCGATGGGCGTGAACACGTCCTTCGACCGGGTGAGCGTGTTGGTGAGCCTGAGCTGCGTGTCCGCCATTCTTCTGTTCCTTCCCCTCGAATGACCCCGGATTTACACCGCGCGCCGACCTGCCTGCTGGCCGGGGCGTTTGTCTCGTCTTGATGGAAGAAGGCGAAAACGACCGGACCAGCTGAGCGCTAGCCGATAATGCAAATCCCGCAGATTGCGAAAGCCGTTTTCATGGGAAGGGTTTATGCCGCCTGCCCCAGGGAAAAGCAAGATGATGAGCAGGTCGGCCGTTGCCCAATCGCAACAGCGATCATGCCCTACAATCGGAGGAGAACAGGCGGTCGGAACCGCTAGGGTTTTATTAAACATAGAAGCAAAGAGTTACCGGGATGAAGCGACCGATCCCCGTTTCCCGACACGCTTTGGTCCTAATCGGCCAGCATCGGTCGACAGCACGTTCATCATCCGTTGGAGGTATCAAGATGCCGCAAATCAAGCCTGCGCAAGCCACTCAATCGCACGCGCGCCAAGATGTCGAACTCGCCGACCAGTATCGCCAGATCGGATCCGCCGCGATCCTCGGCGCGCTCGCAGCCAGGATGAAGCAGGAACAGGCCGAGAGCGACAATGGCCAGAAGCGTTCGCGCCAGGCAGCTTAAATTTCAGAACAGGCGAAGTTGATCCGGTTCTTCGCCCTTCTTCAACACCTTCGGCTTCGGCACCGCTGCCGGCGCCTCGACCCGTTCGATCAGGTCCGGGCCAAGCTTGGCGACCTTGTTGACGCGATCCGATACCGGGATCGCTTCGAAGAAATCCGGCTGAACCGGCTTCAAGAGGTCGAGCACATCGCGCGGCTCCTGCGTGCGGCAGTCGAGCCAGCGCGCGAAATCCTCTCGTTTGATCACTACCGGCATGCGGTCATGGATCGGAGCCAATGTTTCATTGGCTGACGTGGTCAGGATGGCGGCCGTGTCGATCTCCGAGCCACCCGGTTCGCTGAAGCTTTCCATCAATCCGGCAAAAGCAATCAGCCCGCCGCCTTTGGGGCGGATAAAGAAGGGCTGCCTGGTTTTGCCATCCCGCCGCCATTCATAGAAACCGGTTGTCGGCACCAGCACGCGGCGATGGCGCATGGCCGTCTTGAAGGCAGCCTTCTCCAGAACGGTCTCAGCACGGGCATTGATCATCAGCGGCATGTCCGCCGGGTTCTTCGCCCAGGATGGAATCAGGCCCCAGCGCACCAGAACTGCTTGCCGGTCCGGCAGGTTGGAGCCGGGTTCGCGCGGCGGTGCGGGAAGGACAACGAGCACCGGCTGAGTCGGCGCGATGTTGTAGCGCGGCGGAAACGGCTCCAGATCGATCGAGGCGAAGATGTCTTCGACCTCGTTCGGCGTCGCGATGAGTGTGAAGCGTCCGCACATGCGCTTGTGTATTTCCTCGTGAATTTCCGGTTCCAGATTGCGGCGGTGTTTGACTTGGCTTCCAAGCCCTAGATAGTCGCTCGTAATGGCAAATGCACCGATTCCCGCTGTGTCCGTTGCTTTGCGAGACAAGGACCGTTTCCTGCTCGTGAAGCGCGGCCGCGCGCCGAGCAAGGACTACTGGGCATTCCCAGGCGGGCGCGTCGAATCAGGTGAGACGCTCGACGAAGCGGTTAAGCGCGAGCTTACCGAGGAAACCGGCCTCGTTGCCGCTGATTATCGCATGATCAGGATGATCACCCTGTCCGGCGAATGGGGATCGTTCGACCTGCATATCTTCAGCGCGGTTGCTTGCGGCAACACGAAGGCGGTGGCTGCTGATGATGCCGCCGATGCGGGCTGGTTCAGCCTGAGCGACATGGCAGTGATGCAGGTAACCCCGTCCACGATCGAGATCGCCGAAGAAATTCTTGAGGCCGCGCCTTCAAGCGACCATGTTGAAGAGGCAGGATCAGATCAATGATCCGCCGTGCGCTCCCCATTTCTGTGCTTGTCGCTGCCCTCTCAGTCTGCCAGCCCGTTCGTGCGGCCGAAGCACCGTTCGAACCGTCTCTGCTGCGCTTGTCGGAAGTGCTTGGCTCGCTGCACTACCTTACGACGCTGTGCAAAGAGGATGGCCCGCAATGGCGCGGCTTGATGGAAAAACTGGTGAGTGCCGAAGCGCCTGACGAGGCCCGAAAGGCCAGGTTCATCGCAAGCTTCAACCGCGGCTATCGCTCGTTTGCCAGCGTTTACACGACCTGCACGGCGTCGGCGAAAACCGCGCTTCAACGCTATCGCAGCGAGGGTCAGGACCTTGCCAGCCAGACTGCCGCACGTTTTGGCAATTAAGACACAGTTTACTTTTTAACCATCTCGCAGGATGACGACTCGACGGACTGTGCTAAACTTTAATGGGACATTAAAAGAAAGCATCAAGTTCGCCCGGTGTTGCGCCCGGGAGACACACATGCAGACGGGAAGAATCGCAATCATGGAACCAGGCCGTAGCGACATCGACGCCATGATCCGTGAGGAAAAGCGGCTCACGGCTGTTGAAAGCCATAGCGAAGCTTGGGCTGACGGCATCTCCGCCGGCATCGAGCCCGAGATCATGGCCGAAACGGCGTTGGCCACTGCTTTGGAGGAACTGCTTCGCGTGTCCGGCGATGAAGCTGCCCTAGCGCTTCTCGAGCGCATGCGTGAGCGCGTTGAGGCCGGCGAGTTCAACGCCAACCAATCTCGCCATTAGTCCTGAATTAAGTCCCGAAAGCGTTTTATCCGGCTGCTCGAAAGGCTGGACACCCGATTCGCTTGGAAGGAACCCGATGATGCGTGCACAACGCCTGCTCCCTGCGCTGGGGCTTGTCCTCGGCGGCACCCTTCTTGCTTCGACGGCCTTAGTCACCTTCAGTGTGCCGGCCTTCGCTTTGAGCGAAATCCCGCAGGGTGCGCCGAGCGAGCCATCGGCATCGACGCCGTCGATCCAGCGCACGCCCCTGCCGCTGCCCAACGCCAATGACGGAGAGACCACTGCGCCGGATGCGCAGCCCGGGCAGGATAATCCCGATGACAGCGGCGACGAGCCGCAAACCTCTCCGTCCGCCGTTCACCCGCGCGCCGATCCCGACAGCCCGCCGCCCGAAATCGTTTATGATCTGCAGCGTTTGCCGGAACCGGTGAAGCGCATGCACCAGCTGATCATCGACGCCTGCAAGAGTGGCGACCTGGAAAAGCTGCGGCCGCTGATCGGCAATGGTGATTCGCAGACTCAGTTGACGCTGGGCGAAATCGACGGCGATCCGATCGACTTCATCCGCCAGCTGGCCGGCGACGACCAGGGTCAGGAAATTCTCGCGATCCTCGAAGAGATTCTGGAAGCCGGCTATGTCCATGTGGATGCCGGAACGCCCGAAGAGCTTTACGTCTGGCCCTACTTCTTCGCTTTGCCGCTGGACAAGCTGACGCCGGCCCAGCGCGTCGAGCTGTTCCGCATCGTGACGGCCGGCGACTTCGAGGAGATGAAGAGCATCGGCGCCTACATCTTCTACCGCGTCGGCATCACGCCGGAAGGCCGCTGGTCCTTCTTCGTCGCTGGCGAATAAGCGACCTCCGGCCGATAGGGCGCCCTCAGGCGGGGAGCGCGTCCGAGAACAGCACCGGCTGTCCGGTTGAAGGCGTGACGATCTCGCCTTCCCACATCACGCGCGTTCCGCGCACCACAGTGCCGACCGGCCAGCCTGTCACCTGCTTGCCGTCATAAGGCGTCCAGCCAGCCTTCGAGCCGGCCTGCGCATGGGTGATGGTTTCGGTGCGCTTCATGTCGACGATCGTGAAGTCGGCATCGTAGCCCACGGCGATCCGTCCCTTGCGCGCCATGCCGAAGATGCGATTCGGGCCGTGGCTCGACAGGTCCACGAAACGCTGCAGCGACAGGCGCCCGGCGTTGACGTGATCGAGCATGATCGGAACCAGCGTCTGCACACCGGTCATACCGGAGGGCGAGGCGGGATAAGGCTTGGCCTTTTCCTCCAAAGTGTGCGGCGCATGATCGGAGCCCAGCACATCGACGATGCCCTGGCTGATACCCTCCCAGATGCCGTCGCGATGATGCGCATCCCGCACAGGCGGGTTCATCTGGATGAGGGTGCCGCGACGAGCATAATCGTCCGCCGACAGCGTCAAGTGATGCGGCGTCGCCTCACAGGTTGCGACATCCTTGTGTTTGGCCAGGAAAGGGATCTCGTCGCGCGTTGAAATATGCAAAACGTGGATCTTTGCCCGTGCCTTTCGGGCAATTGACACCAGTCGTTCGGTGCATTGCAGCGCCGCAATGGCATCGCGCCAGACCGGATGCGAGGACGGATCCCCCTCGACCCGCTTGCCCAAGCGCTCGCGCAACCGGAACTCATCCTCGGAATGAAAGGCCGCGCGGCGACGCGTGTTCTTCAGGATCTCGTAGACCCCGTTGTCGTCTTCCACCAGCAGATCGCCGGTCGATGACCCCATGAAAACCTTGATCCCTGCGGCACCCGGCAGGCGCTCCAGTTCTGCCACGTCGCCCGCATTCTCGCGCGTTCCGCCGACCCAGAAGGCGAAGTCGCAATGCATGCGGTTTGTGGCGCGCTTGATCTTTTCGGCCAGAGCAGCCTCACTCGTGGTCAGCGGATTGGTGTTTGGCATCTCGAACACCGCCGTCACCCCTCCCAGCACGGCCGCGCGCGAACCGGTTTCCAGATCTTCCTTGTGCTCCATGCCCGGCTCGCGGAAATGGACCTGGCTGTCGACCACGCCCGGCAGGATATGCAGGCCCGTGCAATCGACTCGCTCACCAGCATCTGCTCGGGACAGGTCACCGATGTAAGCGATCCGCCCCGACGTGACGCCGATGTCTCTGATCGCCTCGCCATCATGGTTCACCACCGTGGCGCCTGCCAGGATCAGATCGTAGCTCGCGGTCATCGCAACTTGTCCCCGTTGATGGCCGGGCTTACGTAATGGGCAGCCTTGTGACAAGTGAAGACCATGCCCGTTGTATCCCTTCCTGACCGCGCCTGCATTCTCGTCACCGGCCCTGAGGCCGAGGACTTCCTGCAGAACATCCTGACGCTTGACCTCCTTACGCTTCAAGCCGGCGAGGCACGACCGGGTGCGCTGCTGACGCCGCAGGGCAAGATCCTGTTCGACTTCCTGATCTCGCGAATAAATGGCGGCTTCCGGTTGGAATGCCGGAGCGACATCGCCGCGGATTTTGCCCGGCGGTTGATGATGTACCGGCTACGCGCCAAGGTAGAAATCTCCGTTGAAGATGAATCGCTTGTGCAGATTGGCTGGGGCGATAAATCCGCTTCCTCACAATCAGGATCATCTGTTTTGGATCGCCGCTTTCCGGATGTATCGGTGAGTCGTTTCTACGATGCCGACCTTTCGGCTTCTGCAGCCTTGGACAAGTGGGCCGCTTTTCGCGTCGCACAGGGCGTGGCGGAAAGCGGATCCGATTACGAACTTTCCGACGCTTTCCCGCATGATGTTCTCCTCGACCAGAACGGGGGCGTCGGCTTCAAGAAGGGCTGCTATGTCGGCCAGGAAGTCGTTTCGCGCATGCAGCATCGGGGCACTGCGCGCCGCCGCATGTTGATCGCAACTGCTGATGCCGCGCTTCCTGCTTTCGGAACGCCGATCACGGTTGATGGCCGACCGGTCGGCACCATGGGTTCGTCCACCGGAGCGTCCGGTTTGGCTTTGGTGCGGCTCGACAAGGTGAAGAGTGCGGTTGATCGCGGCGTGCCGCTGCTCGCAGGAGAAACCAGCGTCACGCTTTCCATTCCGGCCTGGGCGAAATTCGGCTTTCCCGAAGCCACTGCTGCAGAAGACTGATGTCCGTGCGAACCGCACCAAAGGCGCGCGCCTGGCAGCGCATGTTGTCAGGGCGGCGGCTGGATCTGCTTGATCCGTTCCCTCTCGACGTCGAAATCACCGATATTGCGCACGGACTTGCCCGAGTCGCGCGCTGGAATGGCCAAACCGTGGGCGATCATGCGTTCTCTGTCGCGCAGCATTCGCTGCTGGTTGAAGACATCGTGTCGGTCCTGCAGCCCGAAACACATGATGCGATCCAACTTGCTGCCCTTCTCCACGATGCGCCGGAATATGTCATCGGCGACATGATCTCACCCTTCAAGGCGGCGGTGGGTGGTGATTACAAGGCCGTCGAGCATCGCCTGCAAACGGCCATTCACCTGCGTTTCGGCCTGGCGCCCGTTCTACCCGCGCCCGTCAAAACCCTGATCAAACGGGCCGACCACATCGCCGCTTATTTCGAGGCGACGCAGCTTGCCGGCTTCAGCGAAAAGGAAGCCGCCGAGTTCTTTGGCCGGCCTCGCGGCTTGTCGGCTGACCGTTTCCCCTTGACGCCATTGCCAGCGCTTGCCGTGCAGGAAGCCTTTCTCCAACGCCATGCCGAGATCTGGCGGAACTGAGTTCCACCCCTTCCGGCCTTCCCCCTGCCGCATTCGGTTGGTGAATGGCGCCCTCGGCGCGATTGGTAGCCGCCGAATGATGGAGACGTCTTGATTATGAATGGTTCGACACCCAACTTCTTTGCTGCGGCAGGTGATACGTGGCAGGCGCTGATTGCGCTGGTGGTCGCCTATTCCTTCTCCGCGGTGGGTGCGATCCTGATCCTGATCATCGGCTGGCTGATCGCCGGTTTGGCCGAGCGCTGGTCCTATCGTGCCATGGGCGCCTTCGGCCATGTCGACGAGACGGTAAAGCGCTTCCTGTCCAAGAGCCTGCGCTACGGCGTCTTGATCCTGGTCGCGATCACCGTTCTGTCCCAATTCGGCGTGCAAACCACGAGCATCATCGCCGCCCTCGGTGCCGCCGGCCTGGCGGTTGGCCTTGCGTTGCAAGGCACGCTTCAGAACATCGCGGCGGGCTTGATGCTGCTGTTCCTGCGTCCCTTCCGGGTGGGCGAGTATATCGAGACATCCGCGATCGGGGGCACCATCCGCGATGTAGGCCTGTTTGCCACCGAGTTGCAGACCAAAGAGGGCATCTATGTGCTCGCGCCGAACAGCTCGCTTTGGAACACGCCAGTCAAGAACTACACCCGCAACGCCACGCGTCGCAATGAGCTGACCGTCAAGATCGGTGGCGACACCAATCTTGAAGAAGCCCAGGCCGTTCTTCGCGGCCTGCTCGATGCCGATCCGCGCGTCATCAACGATCCGGCGCCGGCCGTGTATGTTTCCGAGCTCAGCGGTGCGGGCTTGACCCTGGCGGCGCGCTACTGGACGGCGACGACGGACTTCACGGCTGCCCGCTTCGACCTGAACCGCGCGCTGGAAGAGGCGCTGCGCAACAAGGGCATTGCGATCAAGTAATCGCTTCCATCAAGATTGCTGAAGCACCGGTTTCATCAATTCATTTGAAGCTGCAGACAAAGCGCGTAGTTTGGCGTTCCCTTCGGAGCTCCGCCCATGTCCCGCGCCTCAGCTGTTCAAACTCAGCAAAACGGCCTTCCCTGGCTGATCATCATCTGCGGCTGTCTGGTCGCGGCGCTGACCTTCGGCCCGCGCTCGGCAATGGGCTTCTACCAGCTGCCTTTGCTGGCCGAAAAAGGCTGGGACCGCACCACGTTCAGCCTGGCCATGGCGCTGCAGAACCTGGCTTGGGGCTTCGGAACGCCGATCTTCGGCGCGCTGGCAGACCGCTATGGCACGTGGCGCGTTCTGGCGCTGTCTGGAATCATCTACTGCGCGGGCCTCGTCATGATGGCAACTGCTACCTCGCCGGGCATGCTGTATCTCGGCGGCGGCATCATGGTTGGACTGGGCGTAGCGTCCGGCTCCTTCGGCATCGTGCTGGCAGCTTTCGCGCGCAATGTGGTGCCTGAGCGCCGCAGCTTCGTGTTCGGGCTGGGAACGGCTGCTGGCTCGGCCGGCATGTTCCTGTTTGCGCCGCTCAGCCAGGGTCTGATCGAAGCCTATGGCTGGTATCAGTCGCTGCTGATCATGGCCGGCATGATGCTTCTGCTGCCCTTCATCGCCATTCCCTTGCGCGGCAACTCCAAGAGCGGACTGGCTCAGCAGGCCGTGTATGAGCAGACGATGGGCGCTGCGCTGAAGGAAGCGCTAGGGCACCGCTCCTATAATCTGCTGGTCGCCGGCTTCTTCGTTTGCGGTTTCCAGGTGGCTTTCATCACCGCGCATTTCCCAGCCTATATCGCCGATCTCGGCATTGAGGCCCGCTATGCGGTTTTGGCTCTGGCGCTGATCGGCTTCTTCAACATTATCGGCTCACTCAGCGCCGGCGCGATTGCGCAGCGTTATTCGAAGCCGCACTTCCTCGCCTGGATCTATTTCGGGCGCTCGGTGCTGGTGACGGCCTTCCTGCTTTTGCCGCAATCGCCCGCATCGGTGATCGTGTTTGCGGTGCTGATGGGTCTGCTCTGGTTATCGACCGTGCCGCCGACAAACGGATTAGTGGCAATCATGTTCGGCACGCGGCATCTCGGACTGCTGGGCGGCATCGCCTTCTTCTCGCATCAGATCGGTTCGTTTCTCGGCGTTTGGCTGGGCGGTTATCTCTACGACCGCATCGGCAGCTACGATCCCGTCTGGTGGCTGGGTGTCGTGCTTGGCCTGTTTGCCGCCGTGATGCATCTCCCGATCCGGGAAAAGCCCGTGGAGCGCCCTACTCTCGCCGCAGCGGAATAAGGTCAGACAGTGGGCACTGATGGTGCCTGCCGACCCAGCGCCTTCAACAACGCCGCAAGGAAGCTCGCACGGGACTCCGGCGCGGTGATGCCGCGCGGCTCGTAGACATGCCGCGCCAGAAAGTAGCCGCTCAGGCGAAAGGCGGCGCTGACTGCCTGCCCGTCGCCGCTGATCTCCGCGCCGCTTTTCAGGAACGGCGGCAGCGGCAGGAGTTTGTCGGCCCATGGTTCACCGGCTTCGGCCGAAATCGCACGGCCGGTTTTTGGCGAGACATAGGTGAGGTTGTCGCGTGTTCCGGTCGCACCGCATTGCAGCAGATCGAGGCCGAAGCCGAGTTCATCCAGCACCATGATCTCGAAGCGAGCAAGCAGCGCGCCGGCCACCGTCGCATCATCGAGATGGGCGATGATGAGGCCCAGCGTCTCGTATAGACGGGCATGCGGATCGCGTTCTGGCAGAAGGCGCAGGTGGGCGGCTAGCGTTTGCAAGCCGTGAACGGCGGTGGCGCTCTCCAGCAGCCGCGCTGCGTTTTGCTCAATCGGCTCGACCTGGAAGGTGCCGAGTTGCTCGTCCAGTCGCGCCCGCCATGAGACATCTACGCGGTTGCCGGGCTGGAGAAAGGGTCGCATGCGTCGCGAACGTCCGCCGCGCACCATGCCGAGATGGCGCCCACGCCCGCGCGTCATCACTTCAAGGATGACGCTGGTTTCGCCGTGCTTACGAGTTGCGAGGATGATGCCTTCGTCGCGCCACTCCATAAACGCGTATGTGAGCCCCCTAGGAGGGGAACTCAAGCCCCATCTCGCGATAACGCTCGGGATCGTCGCCCCAGTTCTCGCGTACTTTCACGAACAGGAAGAGATGCACGGTCTGTTCCAGCATGTCGCCGATCTCGCGGCGCGCGGCTTGGCCGATAGCACGAATCGTTTCGCCCTTGTGGCCAAGCACGATCTTCTTCTGGCTGTCGCGCTCGACATAGATGACCTGCTCGATGCGCACCGAGCCGTCCGACTTTTCTTCCCACTTCTCCGTTTCGATCGTGGAAGAATAGGGAAGTTCCTGATGCAGGCGCAGATACAGCTTTTCGCGCGTCACTTCGGCGGCCAGCTGGCGCATCGGCAGGTCCGAAATCTGATCTTCCGGATAATACCAGGGGCCGGCGGGCAGCGTTTCGGCGAGATAGTTCAGGAAGTCCTTACAACCGGAACCCGTCAGCGCCGAAATCATGAAGGTGCGGGTGAAAGCAACCTTCTCGTTGGCTTCCGCCGTCAGCTTCAACAGCGCTTCCGGGTTGACGCGATCGACCTTGTTCAAAAGCAGGATCTTGGGCTGCTGTACCTCGGCGAGGCTTTCCAGGATCGCCTGAGCATCGCCGCGAATGCCGCGTTCGGCATCGATCAGCAGAACGATCAGGTCGGCATCCTTGGCGCCGCGCCAAGCGGTGGTGACCATCGCGGTATCGAGGCGGCGGCGCGGGCGGAAAATGCCGGGCGTGTCCACGAACACGATCTGCGCCTTGTCCTGCGTGACTACGCCGCGGACCATGGCGCGTGTCGTCTGCACCTTATGCGTGACGATCGAGACCTTGGAGCCGACGAGCTGATTCAGCAGCGTCGACTTGCCCGCATTCGGCGCGCCGATCAACGCGACGAAACCGGAGCGGGTGTCGAGTCCTGTTGAGGCGTTGTCGGTCGAAGCTTCGGTCTCAGGCATTCACTGTTTCCTCGTCGTCCGCCCAAACAGCCTCACGGATCAGAACAGCGCGGGCAGCCGCCTGTTCCGCTTCACGCTTGGAGCGGCCGGTTCCTTGTTCCTCGGCAACACCGGCAATCACCACCTTGACCACGAAAACGGGATCATGGTCCGGACCGGTGCGGCTTGCAACGCTATAGCTCGGCGTGACGGCGCGGGTTTGATGCGCCCATTCCTGCAATTCGGTCTTGGCATCGCGCCGGGCCGATTGCGCCTTGGTCGCATGCTCCTTCCAGAAGGTGCGGATGAATGTCCGCGCCGGCTCGAATCCGCCATCTAGATAGATCGCTGCGATCAGCGCTTCCATGACGTCGGAGCGCATGTTGACGCGCTTGCGACCGGTCACGCCGCGCAACTCACGCCCGGCCTTGATCCACTCGGACAAACCGATGTCTTCCGCGATCGCCGCCAGCGTTTCGGCATTGACCAGTGCGTTGAGCCGGACCGACATCTCGCCTTCGTTCGAAGTCGGGTAATCCGCATAGAGCCAATCGGCAACGACCAGGCCAAGCACGCGATCGCCCAGAAATTCGAGACGCTGATAGTCCGTGCCGCCCGCAGGCCGGGCGCTGGCATGCGTCAGCGCGCCTTCCAGCCTTGCCGGATCGTTGAACGTGTAGCCGATCCGTTCTTCCAGTGCCCTGCCCGACGGCTCCCCTTGCTTTCGACGCGGCATACTATCGAACAGCGTTGAGCAGCCGCGATGCGCGCAGCTCGGTCGGCCACTTCCAGATCTCGAGCGGGCTGGCACCGTCGGCGATGGAGAAGAAGATGATGTTGGCGCGACCAACCAGGTTTTCTTCCGGCACGTAGCCGACGGTGAAGCGGCTGTCAGTGGAGTTGTCGCGATTGTCGCCCATCATGAAGTAATGCGCGGGCGGCACGACGAATTCGCGCGTATCGTCGCCAACGGCGTTCGGCGACAGATCCAGCGTGTTGTAGGAAACGCCGTTGGGCAGCGTCTCGCGATACACGTCGACCGGGCGATTCTCTTCGGTGATGTCTGGATTGTCGATATGCCCGACCTGCTCGCGCGGCACGGCCTGATCGTTGATGTAGAGCACACCGCGACGCACCTGAATGCGATCGCCCGGCAGGCCGATCACGCGCTTGATGTAGTCGAGCGCTGGGTTCGGCGGATATTTGAACACGACAACATCGCCGCGCTCCGGCTGCGAACCCCAGATCCGACCTTCGAACAGATTGGGGCTGAAGGGCAGCGAATGCTTGGAATACCCATAGGCCCACTTCGTCACGAAGAGGTAATCGCCTTCCAGCAGCGTCGGACGCATCGAACCCGAAGGGATCGAGAAGGGCTGAAAGAACAGCGTCCGGATAATGAGAGCGAGGATCAGCGCCTGGGCGATCACATTGATGGTTTCACCAAAGCCGCCGCTTTTCTTGTCAGTCTTGTCTGCCACGCTCAATCCGTCTCCGGTCCGGCGCTCGAGCATGAGCGCCGCAGGTCATTCTGCCATCTCTTATCCGCTAGAGTGATCGTGGGCAATGCAGGCGGCAAAGCGGCGTTGACGACGCTTATTCCGGCAAAGCCTCAATGATCACGAAGGCTTGAGCCAGCGGGTAATCGTCGGTGATCGTCAGATGCACCACCGCGCGGTGCTTTGCCGGCATCATCTGCGCCAGGCGATCCGCGGCACCGCCGGTCAGCTCCATCGTCGGCTTGCCGCCCGGCAGGTTTACGACGCCCATGTCGCGCCAGAAAACACCCCGCGACAGACCCGTACCAAGCGCCTTGGAACAGGCTTCCTTGGCCGCGAAGCGCTTGGCATAAGACGCCGCACGTTCCTTGCGCCGTTCGGACTTTGCTTGCTCGACCTCAGTGAAGACCCGCGCGCGAAAACGCTCGCCATGCCGTTCAAGCGTTTTCTCGATCCGTCGGATGTCGATGAGATCGCTGCCGATACCGATGATCATGGCGCGCTATCAGGCCGGCGCGTTGGTGTAGCGGCTGCCGGGCTTCACCGGCGGGATCTTGGCCAACTCTTCCGGCATGAGATCCGGCGGATAGGCCGGCACTTCATACTGAGCGAGGGCCACCAGCGGCACGCCGACGTCGGCCTTGCCGGCGGAGCGATCGATGATGCAGGCCGCACCAAGTACGTTGGCACCGACTTTCACCATGGCGGTCACTGTCTCACGGATCGACAGACCCGTCGTGACGATATCCTCCACGATGACGATGCGTGCGCCTTCGTCGATGTCGAAGCGCTTCAGCCGGAACTCGCCGTTTTCGCGCTCGACCCAGATGGAGGGCACGCCGAGATGACGGGAGGTCTCGTAGGATGGAATGAGGCCGCCGATCGCCGGACCGACGACATAATCGATGCCATCCGGGAACTGCTGACGGATCTTCTCGGCCAGCGCCCGGCAGAGCTTCTCCGTCTTGTCGGCATGCATGAACACGCGTGCCTTCTGCAGGAAGATCGGGCTGCGCAGGCCCGAGGTCAGGATGAAGTGACCTTCGAGGATGGCACCAGCCTCGCGAAAAACCTCAATCACTTCATCCGTGTCCATGGAGCCCCTCCAATCCGTATGATCAGCCATTGACGCGGCGTGCGTCACTAACGCTGGATGTATCCTTGAGTTGCGACAGCAACCGGTTGAGATGCTTGAGATCCCACACTTCCAGGTCGATCAGCACTTCCGTGAAATCGGGTGCGGTGCTGACCATGGAGAGGTTGTGGATATTGGCATCGTTGGCCGCAATGACCCCGGCGATCTCTGCAAGCGAACCCGGCGCGTTGATCAGCGTGACCGAGATTCGGGCAGGGAAGCGCTCTGCGGTCGCCTCGTCGATATCCCAGCGCACATCGATCCATCGCTCAGGGTGATCATCGAAGGCGGTGAGCGAGGGCGACTGGATCGGGTAGATCGTGATGCCCTGCCCCGGCTCCAGAATGCCGACAATCCGGTCGCCAGGCACAGCACCTTCGGGCGCGAACTTCACCGGCAGGTCACCCTGCACGCCGCGAATCGGAAGCGCACCATCGGTTCTCGTCTTGCGCGAGGAGGACGAACGGCCCGGTACCTGGAACAGCATGCCGGCAGCATTGCGGATGTTGAACCAGCCTTCTTCGCGCTGACGCGGCACCGGCGGAACGCGCTCGTCCTTGTAGTCGGGAAACAGCGCCTTGATGACATATTGCGATGGCAACTCGCCGCGACCAACCGCTGCCAGTACGTCGTCGATCTCTTTCTGTCCAAGCCGATGCAGAACCGGCTTCAGCTTTTCCTTGGAGAAGGTCTTGCCGCTGCGCTCGAAGGCGCGCTCCAGAATGCGGATGCCCAGACCGGAATATTGCTTGCGGATCGCGTTCTTGGTGGCGCGCCGGATGGCCGCGCGCGCCTTGCCCGTCACCACCATGGATTCCCACGCAGCAGGCGGAACCTGCGCCTTGGAACGGATGATCTCGACCTCGTCGCCGTTCTTCAGCTCGGTCATCAGCGGCATGACATGGCCGTTGACCTTCACGCCGACGCAGGTGTCGCCAACATCGGTGTGCACGGCGTAAGCGAAGTCGATTGGCGTTGCGCCGCGCGGCAGGGCGATCAGCTTGCCCTTCGGCGTGAAGCAAAAGACCTGGTCCTGGAACAGCTCAAGCTTGGTGTTTTCGAGGAAGTCTTCCGGGCTGTCGCCTTCTGCCAACGCCTCGATCGTGCGCCGCAGCCAGGCATAGGCGTTGGTGTCCTTGGAGACGCCGTGACCAGCCGGCGCCTTGTTCATGCCGTCCTTGTAAAGGGCATGCGCGGCCACGCCATATTCGGCGATCTTGTTCATGTCGTCGGTACGGATCTGCAGCTCGATACGCTGCTTCGCCGGACCGACGATCGTGGTGTGGATCGAGCTGTAATCGTTCTGCTTGGGCGTCGAAATGTAGTCCTTGAACCGCCCCGGCACCATCGACCAGGTCGTGTGGATCAGGCCGAGCACGCGATAACAGTCTTCCACGCTTCCCACGAGCACTCGGAAGCCGAAGATGTCGGACAACTGCTCGAACGAAAGCGCCTTGGTTTCCATCTTGCGGAAAACCGACCACGCCTTTTTCTGGCGGCTTTTCACGCTGGCCTTGATGCCGAAGCGCGCAAACAGCTCCGACAAGAGCTTTTCGATGTCTGTCAGCGTCGTCTTGTTGCGCTCGAAGATGTCGGCAAGGCGGTGGGTGACAGTTTCGAAGGCTTCCGGATTGATATGGCGGAAGGCGAGTTCTTCAAGCTCTTCGCGCACACCCTGCATACCCATACGGCCAGCCAGCGGCGCATAGATATCCATGGTTTCCTCCGCGATCCGAAGACGCTTTTCCGGCGCCATGTGATCAAGGGTCCGCATATTATGCATGCGGTCGGCGAGCTTGACGAGGAGAACGCGCACGTCCTGCGCAATCGCCAGCAGGAGCTTGCGCAGGTTCTCCGCCTGCTCCGCCTTCTTGGAAACGAGATCGAGCTTCTTGAGCTTGGTCAGGCCTTCGACAAGACGGCCGAGATCCTGGCCAAACAGTGCGTCGATTTCCTGGCGCGTAGCCGACGTGTCCTCGATCGTGTCATGCAGCAATGCGACGGCAATCGTCGCCTCGTCCATATGCATGTCGGTGAGGATCGCCGCGACTTCGAGGGGATGCGAGAAGTAGGGATCGCCCGAAGCACGCTTTTGGTGACCATGCTTCTGCATGGCATAAACATAGGCTTTGTTGAGCAGCGCTTCGTTGACGTCAGGCTTGTAGCGCTGGACGCGCTCGACAAGCTCATACTGACGCATCATGGGCGGAAGCTCCAAAGCAGAACAAGAAAAGGGGTACCGCCGCCGAACTGCGCCGATACCCCTCAAGTAGCATCAAATCGCCCTCATGAAAGAGGCGGCGATTGAACCAAGCAATCAGAAATCGTCGCTTTTTTCCGGAGCTACGAGACCCTCGATGCCAGCGATCAGATCTTCTTCCGTCATGCGGTCGAAGGTGATGTTTTCTTCTTCGACATCGTCAGCCGGCGCATTGGCGTTGGCTTCGACCTGACCGGCATCGGCTTCCGGCTCGTCGACTTCCACATGCTTCTGCAGCGAGTGAATCAAATCTTCCTTGAGGTCGCCTGGCGACAGCTTTTCGTCGGCGATTTCGCGCAGAGCCACGACCGGGTTCTTGTCGTTGTCACGATCAACGGTGATCGGCGCACCCTGCGAAATAAGGCGGGCGCGATGACCGGCAAGCAGAACCAGCTCGAAGCGGTTGTTCACCTTGTCGATGCAATCTTCAACGGTTACGCGGGCCATGAATGCCCCTTTCCTATCGATGGATGTCGGAATTTGAGGCGTGCTTAGCCGGAAAAGGCGGAAAAAACAAGGCAAAGTGCCGCGCTTCGCAATCATCGCTTTTCGGCAGAAATGTGATTACGGCTTGATCATAGTGCAACGCTTTTTCGTGCCGTCAGTTTCTCCAAGATGTTTCGACTTTGAATTTTCGTAGAAGGACTTTTCCAATGTTCGACCCGCGCGAAAAGATCGCTTTGTTCATCGACGGAGCCAATCTCTACGCCACATCGCGTTCCCTCGGCTTCGACATCGACTACCGCAAGCTTCTCGCGAATTTTCAGAAGCGCGGCTACCTCCTGCGGGCCTATTATTACACGGCGCTCGTCGAGGATCAGGAATATTCCTCGATACGACCGCTGATCGACTGGCTCGACTATAACGGCTATCGCGTCGTCACAAAGCCGGCCAAGGAATTCACTGACGCAACCGGCCGCCGCAAGGTGAAGGGCAACATGGATATCGAGCTCGCGATCGATGCACTTGAGCTCGCCGATGTTGTCGACCACTACGTGATCTTTTCAGGCGACGGCGACTTCCGCACGCTGGTGGAAGCGCTGCAGCGTCGCGGCCGAAAGGTCAGTGTGGTTTCTACCATGTCCTCGCAGCCGCCGATGATTTCGGACGAGTTGCGCCGTCAGGCCGATCATTTCATCGACCTTCAGTCCTTGCGCGCCGAGGTGGGGCGTGATCCTTCCGAGCGGCCGGTTCGTCGCCCAGATCCGGTCGAGCTTGAACCGGAAGACGATCTTGTCTGATGCCATCCCGCAGCCGGAGCCTTCGCCCGACTGCAATTACTGCCCCCGCCTCCATGACTTCATCGCCGGATGGCGCGAGCGCGAACCAAGCTGGTTCAATGCGCCGGTTCCGCCTTTCCTGCCGATTAAGGGAATAGCGTCCGCCAAGCTGCTGATCATCGGCCTGGCACCTGGGGTGCGCGGCGCCAACCGCACGGGCCGGCCTTTTACGGGCGATTATGCCGGTGATCTGCTTTACAGCACGCTGCTGAAGTTTGGCTTTGCCACCGGCCATTTCGAAGCACGGCCCGATGATAGTCTCCAACTGCTGGACACAGCGATCGTCAATGCCGTTCGCTGCGTGCCGCCGGAAAACAAGCCGACGCCGGAAGAAATCCGCACCTGTCGGCAATTTCTTACGCCGATGTTTGATCAACCCGATTCGTTGCGCGTGGTTGTGACGTTAGGCTCCATTGCGCACCAGTCGACAGTCCGCGCCTATGGTTTGAAGATCAAGGATTACCCGTTTAAGCACGGGCTGCCGGCTGATGTGCCGGGCGGGCCAACGATCATCTCGAGCTACCACTGCTCGCGCTACAACACGAACACAGGCGTGCTGACCACATCCATGTTCCATGACGTGTTCAGGCTCGCGCGTAGCGTGATCGATTCAGTAGGCTGAGCTTATTGCGCCGGTGCTGCTGGCGGCACAGGCTCGACATATTCGAGCCGCAGCGGCAGTTGGTAGGTGGCTTCCGCGACATAACCGTTGAGCGAGATTGGCGGCAGATCGCCGAGCGCTGACAGGATCGCCTTCTGAGCGTCCTGCGACAGAATCGAATGCACGATCTTCGGTTTGCCGACCTTGCCTTCTGGATCAAGCCGGAACTCGACCGTCACATTGCTGGGCGACGCCTCTCGCGCAACTGCGATAACCCGCTCATCAGCTCGCACCGTGATCAGATGCTGGTGCAAGCGCTGCGCGAATTCCGCATCTGTTTCGGCGGCATGGGCCGGCAGCATCGCCGCAGTCATAAAGACCAGCCCTAGCAGAAGTCGTTTCATCAACCCCGGTCCTTCATAAGCCGGGCCTTTTCGCGGCCCCAGTCCCGCTGCTTGGCGGCTTCGCGCTTGTCGTGCAGCTTGCGGCCACGCGCAACGGCGAGCTGCAGCTTCGCCCTGCCGCGATCGTTGAAATAGATCTTCAATGGCACCAGCGTCATGCCTTCACGCTCGATGCTTTGCGACAGGCGCGCCATTTCGCGCTTGTTCAGCAAGAGTTTGCGCCGCCGGCGCGGCTCATGATTGAAGCGGTTCGCCTGCAAGTATTCCGGCAGATAGGAGTTGATCAGCCAGATTTCGCCGCCTTCCACCGACGCGTAGGATTCGCCGATCGTGGCATGCCCTTCGCGCAACGATTTGATCTCGGTGCCCGTCAGAACGAGCCCGGCCTCCAGCGTATCGAGAACCTCGTAGGAAAAGCGCGCCTTGCGGTTCTCGGCTGCAATCTTGTTGTTGGGGTCGTGCTTCTTCTGAGTCATGGCTTCTAGATAGGGCTGTTAAAGCCTTAGTTCATCAGCCCGGCATGCTTCAAAGCAGCATCGATCTTCTCGGCCGTGCTGTTTTCCACCGTCACGAGCGGTGACCGCACGACGTTCTCGATCTTGCCGAGGCGCGACAGCGCGTATTTCGTGCCGGAAACGCCTGGCTCCAGGAAGATAGCCTTATGCAGCGGCATCAAGCGATCCTGCAATTCGCGAGCGCGCTCCATGTCGTTGGCGCGGCACGCTTCCTGGAACTCCGAGCAAAGCCGCGGCGCGACATTCGACGTAACAGAAATCGCACCAACGCCACCATGCGCGTTGAACCCGAGGGCAGATGCGTCTTCACCCGAAAGCTGGATGAAGCCCTTGCCGCAGGTGATGCGCTGTTCCGACACGCGCTCGATCTTGCCGGTCGCGTCCTTCACACCGACGATGTTCTTGAAGTCATGCGCCAGCTGGCCCATCGTTTCCGGCGTCATGTCGATCACCGACCGACCAGGAATGTTGTAGATCAGGATCGGCAGCGAGGTCGCTTCGGCAACCGCCTTGAAGTGGGCGTACAACCCACGCTGCGGCGGCTTGTTGTAGTAGGGCGTGACGACCAGAACGGCATCGGCGCCAACACTTTCCGCGAACTGCGCCAGTTCCACG
>NZ_DAMBUH010000003.1:48700-55541 GCF_032053605.1 Tianweitania sp. | reverse complement strand
GGCTTCACGTGTGTTGTTGGACCCCGCCCCCGCAATGACAGGCACCTTGCCCTTCGCCACTGCGACACAGGCCTTCACGACCTGGCGATGCTCTTCATGCGACAAGGTCGGCGTTTCGCCGGTTGTGCCCACCGGCACAACACCATGCGTCCCCTCGGCGATCTGCCAGGCAACGAAATCTTGAAAGGCTTTCTCGTCGAAGCGACCATCCTGTGCGAACGGGGTCACGAGCGCCGTAATCGAGCCTCTCAACATCTTCCTGCTCCAAACAAAGGCAAGCCCGCTAACAAGCGGCGGGCGGGAGGACTTCTAGACGATTGCGTGGGCCGGCACCATAGTCTTGACACGGAGCTCGTTCACCCCGGCCAGAGACAAGACAGAACCGGAAAGGACGGGGATGTTTACGCTCTCTTCATCCTGCGTGCTTACTTCTAGCTAACCCTTACCACCCCTGTTTCTCGTCTGGTTCTGGGAAATCAACGACATGAAGCCTCGCTCGCTCCTGCCTTTGGCCTTTACCGGCGTTCTGCTCGCCACGCTCCCGGCTTTCCAGCCTGCGCATGCGTTTGATCTCTTCAAGGCGCCGAAGCCGACGAGCCGACCCGGCGTCAACGCCTTTGTCGATACAAAGATCAAGACGGGTTCGCTGACCTCAAACGTCGACCTGTCGGGCAAGCTCGAACGCGGCGGCAGCGTGACCGTGCTGAAGAGCGGGCTGGATGCGATTTCATCCAAGAACATTCCGCGCGCCCGCACTGTCCGCGACAGTCTGCCTTCCAATTCGCTGGACCGGCACATCCTCGCCTGGGCAATCGCCTTGTCGGCTGATCCGGGTGTCGGCAGCGACGAGATCGCAAATTCGGCGGCAATGCTGCCGAACTGGCCGGGCATGGCAGCCCTGCGCCGCAACAGCGAACGGGCGCTTGCCCGTGAAAAGCCGGCTCCACAGATCGTGGTCAACGCTTTTGGTGGCACGCCGCCGCTAACTAAGGACGGCACCTTGCTGCTGACCCGCGCCCATGTTGCGCTCGACGACGCCAAAGGTGCACGTGCCGTGCTGGCACCTTATTGGCGCTCCGAGAAGCTGGAAGCCGCCGACGAACAAGCGATCATCCGCGAATTCGGCAAGATCCTGACGACATCGGATCATCGCGCTCGCATGGAGCAGATGCTCTATAACGAACGCGTCTCGTCCGCTGAGCGGGTAGCCGGCTTTAGCGGCGCCCCGGCTTTGTTCAAGGCTTGGTCTGCCGTGATCAAGAAAGACGGCAGCGCGACGCGCTTGCTGGAATCGGTTCCGGCGGCGCAGCGCGAGACCGGCTTCTATTACGCACAGGCACTAAGCCTGCGCCGTGCGGAAAAGTACACGCTGGCGGCAGCTGCAATGCTGCGTGCACCGAAAGACCGCGCCGCGCTGGTTGATCCCGACGCCTGGTGGATCGAGCGGCGGGTTCTGTCGCGCGAGTTGCTCGACCTCGGCAAGCCCGACCTCGCCTACCGTGTCGCAGCTGCCCACTCGGCCGAAAGTGCCTCGAGTGCCGCCGACGCGGAGTTCCATGCCGGCTGGTACGCTCTGCGCAGTCTGGGCGACCCGAAGACTGCGGCGGCCCACTTTGCGCGCATCGCGAAAGTTTCCAGTACGCCGATCTCGTTGTCACGCGCTTACTACTGGCTGGGACGCGCGGCCGAAGCCGGCGGGCCTGGCAGCGCGCAGACCTTTTACCAGCAGTCCGCGCGGTACGGCGCGACCTATTACGGACAGCTGGCATCCGCCAAGCTTGGCCGTCACACGATTACGGCTGACTACCCCTCGCCTACCCTGACCGATCGTCAGAACTTTGCCGGTCGCGAAGCCGTTCAGGCTATTCAGCGGCTGGAAGCCGGCCATGCCTGGCGTGCCGATGGTCTTTACCGCGACCTGGCAGAACAGCTGACCAGCCCAGGCGAATTGGCGTTGCTGGCCGTGCAAGCGGAAAAGCGCGGCAACCATTATCTGGCTCTGCGCGTCGGCAAAATCGCCGGACAGCGGGGCCTCGACATCGGCTCCCTCGCCCATCCAACCGGCGCGATTCCGGCATCCGCGAAGATGTCGACTGCCGGCAAGGCTTTGGCTTACGCGATCGCGCGGCAGGAAAGTGAGTTCAATGCCAGCGCTGTTTCCGGCGCCGGCGCCCGCGGTCTGTTGCAGCTTCTTCCCGGCACTGCCAAGGAAATGGCGCGCAAGAGCGGGCTCGCCTACTCCGCCGATCGTCTCACCACGGATGCGGGATACAACGCAACGCTCGGCGCAGCTTATCTCTCGACGCAGCTCGATCGCTTCGACGGCTCCTATGTGATGACGTTCGCGGGCTACAATGCCGGCCCGTCGCGCGCTGCCGAGTGGGCGAAGCGCTATGGTGATCCGCGCGGCCAGAACATCGACATGGTCGTGGATTGGGTGGAGCGCATTCCCTACACCGAAACGCGCAACTATGTGCAGCGCGTCATGGAAAACTACCAGATCTACAAGATGCGGCTTGCCGGCTCGATGGACATCGCCGGCGATCTCTCACGCGGCCGCTAAAGCACCTTCAGCATCTGACCATCAAGGCGCCCCTTCATAGGGGCGTTTTGCTGTGTGCTGAGGAAGGCCTGACGTAAGAAGCAGAGATGCCTTCGCTGCTCGGCTGAAGTTCCCTGCTAAGGGACAGCTCACCCTTCTCCGCCCTCGGTGCAGCATGATGTGCGCTGTCCTAAGCTTGCGTACCTCGCTACAGCTGACGTCGCTTAGGCGAGCCGTTCATCCCACGATTATCTAACTGCCGGGGTAACTTGAGGCTGTCGTGCGTCAGACGTTCCTGACGATGAAAACAACCCGCTGCTTGCGAACAGCGAACCTAAGTCTATCAGTCTTAGGCAGCCGTACAATCGCTTTCAAAGCTGGGCGCGAACGACTTTACGCATCCAGCAGAACAACTCGCGCTACATTCCGAGCGTTAACGCGGGCCGCTGTCCTGTTGCGAAGACGCGCACCTCAAAAACAAAAAAGCCCGGCGAAATCGCCGGGCTTTCCGTAACCAACTCTTGCGAGTGGATTAGAACGAGCGCTGGAAGCGCAGGATGCCGTTGAACTCTTCGTTCCGCGACACGTAGTTGACTTCTGGCGTGATCGAGAGGCCAGCAACCGGCGAGATCGGCAGCGAGACAGCTGCGAAGAACTCTTCGGTGTCGAAGTACTGGAACGTACCAGCCAGGCCGACCTTCTCGTTGAAGGCAACCGAAGCGCCAGCAAGAACAGCCCATTCAGCGTAATCGAAGTCGCCGTATGCGTCGCCGTTGTCGCGGATCGAGTAGAAGTGACCGAAGTCGTCTTCGCTGGAGTACAAGCCCTGAACGGTCAGCTCGATAGCCGTGTTCGGGATCTTGAAGCCAACGCCAACCTTCGCGCCGAACTCTTCTTCAACGCCGTCATAACCGGCGAGACCACCGATCCAGCCCCAAGCCTGCGTGAAGCGCACGCCGCCTTCGAAGTTCGTGTCCCAATCCTGGTTCACGTCGTTGTCAACAGCAGCGATGATTGCCGAGAAGCCGTTGCCACCGGTGAAGGTGTAGGAGATTTCGGAAGCGTTGGTGTCGCCATACGAACCGTCGTTGATGGTCGGACCACCGTAGTCGAGGAAGCGCGAGTAAGGCGTGTCGCCGTAGCCGACGAGGAAAGTGCCGTTAGCGGTCGCCAACGAAATCTGAGCGTGCTCGATCTCGGTGTTGTTGTCGCTGTCCGAGTCGTACTGAGCGAAGATACGGCCGTAACCGGTCAGGGTGCCGAGCTCGGTTTCCGACTTCACGGTGAAGGTCGGAGCGAAACGAGCGCGCGTGGTGTAGCCGTCGTTGTTGAAGTCTTCGTCGTCGCCACCGATGTTGCGAACTTCGAAGCGGACGTAGCCGCCGACCTTCAAGCAGGTCTCGGTGCCCGGAATGTAGAAGTAACCGGTGCCGTAGACGTCGCAAACGCGAACGTATTCAACGGGCTCTGGTTCTGCGATCACGACAGCGTCAGCAGCGCGAGCGCCGGAGACAGCGATCATGGCCGCTGCGGAGCCGAGAAGCAGGCTCTTAATGTTCATTTTCTGACCTCCAGTCAAAGTTGATAGTGGGTCTGGGTATTTTGCTGAAGGACAGCGTTCCCTGCCCCATCCCCTATGGCCGAAAAAGCTGCGTTGTTCGCCCCTTCTTCTGGAAAGACGTTTACTCCCCCTGTCGGCCCGTTCAACTGGGATTGTGGCTGAAGGACCTTGAAGTCGCCCCTATGAGAACACCTTGTTGCACAAAAGACACGAATTGAGGGGGGTGGGTAAGGTTTGGTTAACGAATGAGGCTGCCCGATCGTCTGAGGCCAGCCTTTTTGATGATCCCAGCCCCTCGCAAATCGGCGGAATCAGAGGTTTTGACGGACGAATCGAGGCGCAAACCTCGCAAAACAAACAAGGGCGCCGAAGCGCCCCTGTTCTCATCCTGTGACTGACTCGTCTATTCCAGGATCTTGTCGATAGTGATCGGCAGATCGCGCAGCCGCTTTCCGGTCGCATGGAAGATGGCATTGGCTACTGCTGCCGCTGTTCCGACAATGCCGATCTCGCCCACACCCTTCACGCCCATCGGCGTTACCTCGGGGTCGGGCTCGTCCACGAAGATCACCTCGATGTCGTGAATGTCGGCATTGGCGGGCACATGATACTCGGCAAGATCGTGGTTCATGATGCGACCGAGACGGTGATCGACGAACGTCTCTTCATGAAGTCCCATGCCGATGCCCATCACCACGCCGCCCAAGATCTGGCTGCGTGCTGTTTTGGGATTGATGATCCGGCCGGCGGCGACGGCGCAGACCACGCGGGTGACACGAACCACACCAAGTTCTTCATCGACCTTCACCTCGGCGAAGACGGCACTGTGCGTGTTTCGCGACTTGCGCATTTGACTGATCATGCCGGAGATGCCGGCGGACACGGTCTCCTCGGCTTCGATGCTGACTTCTCCCGCGGCGGCCATCGCTTCGCCGTATGAAACGGACTTGTCGGGATCCGTCTTCGAGAGAAGGCGTCCATAATCAAAGCGGACATCATCAATCTTCGCGTCGGCAAGCGGTGAGTTCTTCACCTTCTGCGCTGCCTCGAACAGCTTTTTGCCAAGGCTCTGACAGGTAGCTTCGATTGCTGCACCGGCGGAGGCCGCAGTCCAGGAACCGCCCTCGATAGGCGACATCGGCAAATCGCTATCGCCGATCTTCACGGAGATCTGCTCGACAGGAATGCCGAGCGTATCCGAGGCGATCTGCGCGAGGATCGTGTAGGTGCCAGTGCCGATATCCGATGCTGCCGTTTCGAGAAGAAGATCCCCGTTGGCGGACAAGCGCGCCCGTGCCGACGTCTTCTGGAACATGGCATCCCACATGCCTGTGGCGACGCCCCAGCCTACCAACTCGCTTCCATCTCGCATTGAGCGGGGCGCCATGCTGCGGCTGTCCCAGCCGAACTTCGCCGCACCTTCCGCATAGGCCTCCTTCAAGGCCTTGGAGGTGTAAGGCGTGTCGTGCATCGCATCCTTTTCGGAGTAGTTGATAAGGCGGAACTCGAGTGGATCGACATTGGCTTCATATGCCATCTCGTCCATTGCGATTTCGAAAAGCGTCATGCCGGTTGCAGCACCGGGAGCACGCATGTCGCCTGGCGTATAGCTGTCGACCGGAGCGATGGTGTAGTCTGCCTCGGCATTAGGGCAGGCATAAGCCATGAGCCCCCAGTTCACAACGGTCTCCATGTAGTTTTCGAAGCGAGACGTTGCCGTCGTGGCCTCGGTACGCATTCCGGTGAGATGGCCTTGGGCGTCGGTGGCCAACGACACTGCTTGAAGTGCCTCCGGACGATGGACGTGGCTGAACATCTGCGGACGGGTCATCACCAAGCGCACGGACCGCTCCAGCATCTTGGCCGCCATCGTGGCCAGGTAAGCCTGGTATTGCGGACGCAGACCGGAACCGAAGGCGCCGCCAACAAACGGGTTCAGAACGCGTATGTTCTCTTTCTTGAAGCCGAATACATTTGCCAGATAGGTCTGCGTATTCTGCGAGCCTTGTGTCTTGTCGTAAACGGTGATGCGCTCATCACCTTCCCACACGACCGTCGTGGCGTGCATCTCCATGGGATTATGGACATGCGTTGCCAAATGGTAGGTGCCCGCGATCTGGTGTACAGCTTCTGCGAAGGCGGTATCGACGTCACCGCGGTTCTTCGGCGGCTGGTAGGCGGCGCGCTTGCGGCGAGGCATGAAGCGCTCGCCCTGCGCGATGCGGAAGTCGGTGTTGTGTTCAGCCGCTTCGTAATCGACCTTGATCAGGGATGCCGCGTAGCGGGCCGTTTCCAGATCCTGGGCCACGACGAGTGCAACTGGCTGAAGGCTGTACTGAACTTCGTCATCATACAGCGCGCGGAACGGCTTCCCGGGAGGGGCGACCTGCTCCTGATAGGCGCTGTCGGCCTTTGCGAGATCCGGACGGTTTTTATGGGTGATGATCTCGACCACTCCAGCCACCGCCCGAGCGGCGTCTTCATCGATGGCAGTGATGCGGCCCTTTGCGATGCTGCTTGAAACAACCCAGCCATAAAGCAGGTCTGCCACCGGATGCTCGGCAGCATAACGGGCATGACCGGTCACCTTCAAACGGCCATCGACGCGGCTCAGCGGTTCGCCGATGCGAGCGGGTGGATTTACATGTGTATTCATAGCCGCTCTCCTCAGGCCACGTGCTTATCGGTCTGCGACTGCGGCGTTCCCGCAGCGGCCTGACGGAGCGCCCGTCGGATCG
>NZ_DAMBUH010000003.1:8755-48690 GCF_032053605.1 Tianweitania sp. | reverse complement strand
CCCGGCGTGCCAAGTCGATCTTGAAGTCATTGGTGCCTTGGCCGACCGCGCCTTGAAGCAGCGCAGCGGCCACTCGCCCGAAGAGCTCGGGCGAAGGTGCCTGCCCTTCAAGCAGCGCTTCCGCGGCCGGAACGCGCCAGGGCTTGTGTGCCACGCCGCCGAGCGCGATGCGTGCCTTGGTGATCTTGCCGCCTTCCATCGTCAGCCCAACTGCAACAGACACCAGTGCGAAGGCATAGGACAGGCGGTCGCGCAGCTTCAGATAGGTATAGTTCTCGGTGAAACTGTCTGCCGGCAGGTCGATGGCGGTGACGATCTCGCCAGGCTGCAAGGTGTTGTCCTTGGACGGTTCGTCACCCGGAAGACGGTGATACTCCGCAAACGGGATCACCCGCTCGCCGCCCGGACCTTCCACACGAACTTCCGCCTCAAGAGCCGCCAGCGCCACGCACATATCCGAGGGATGCGTGGCGATACATGCTTCGCTTGTGCCCAGGATCGCATGGATGCGGTTGACACCGTTGATTGCGCCGCAGCCTGAGCCCGGCTCGCGCTTGTTGCAGGCAGTTGCGGTGTCATAGAAGTAATAGCAGCGGGTACGCTGGTTGAGATTACCGCCATTGGTAGCAGCGTTGCGCAACTGCGGGCTGGCGCCAGCCAGAATGGCGGAGCTGAGCAACGGATAGCGCTCTTCCACACGCGCATCATAGGCAGTGTCCGCGTTGGTCACCAACGCGCCAAGACGCAGGCCACCTTCCGGCAGCTCCTCGATCTTGTTGTGCGGCAAACGCGAAATGTCGACAAGCCGCGTCGGGCGCTCAACATTGGCCTTCATAAGGTCAACCAGATTGGTGCCACCTGCAAGAAAGCGTGTGTCGGCTTCAGCGCCCATCTGGGCCGCTTCGGCAACGTCACCTGCGCAGTGATAAGAGAAGCGGTTCATTTCACGCTCTCCTTCTCCAGCACGTCCATCACGGCATCGGTGATGTTGGTGTAGGCGCCACAACGGCAGATGTTGCCGCTCATGAGTTCACGGACCTCGTCACGCGTGCTGGCACGGCCTTCATTCATCAAGCCCACGCCGGAGCAGATCTGCCCAGGCGTACAGTAGCCACATTGAAAGGCATCGCGGTCGATGAACGCCTGCTGCAGCGGATGCAGTGCCTCGCCCTGCGCCAGCCCTTCGATCGTGGTGATCTCCGCACCGTCATAAGCAACGGCGAGCTTGAGGCAGCTGTTGATGCGCTTGCCGTCAACCAGCACCGTACAAGCGCCGCACTGGCCGTGATCGCAACCCTTCTTGGTGCCGGTCAGATCCAGGCGCTCGCGCAGCAAATCCAAAAGGGTCACCCAAGGCGCAACGCTCAGCTCGCGAACCCGGCCGTTGATTGTAAGCGTGATGGGAATGCCCGGCAGGTCCGTGCCCGCCGATAAATCCTGTGAGCCGGTGATGTGATCCATCCGATCCTCGGTATCTCTTGCGAAATGGGCGTCTCGCTGTGGAAGATCCGGAGGCGGACCGAGGCGTTGCCAGCTTCAAGGGCGGGCTGCGTTCCTCGACCACGCGCCAGCTGCGCCCGTCGATTGGTGAATAGCGTGGTTGCAGACACGAAGATCGCGACTACTGGCTGTTAATCCGCAAAGTGCCCACAGGTTCCCGACGCGGCTTGGATCAAGGATGCAAGGCTATGCTGAACCTTGCTTAAAGACAAACAGTGCGCAGCGCCGGATGGCAGCGTCGTTACATTCGAGCAACAATGCTCAACAATCCGATCCAAGCAGCGTTCAAAGTGTCGTGACATATTGCGCAGTACAAAAAACAGGTATGTGGTTCTTGCACCCACGGTTCACGACGTCGACGCTCTTGGGGAAGAGCGGCGAGAAGGTGCCCAGGCAATCATCATGTCTATCTTGGGGCGCCTCATGTCTATCAAAGCCGTATGGCTCGCAACCGTCGCATCATTGTGCGTCGCCAACATCGCCACTGCTGCCGATGCCGTCGTGATCGCCGAACCGGAGCCGCTGGAATATGTTCGCGTCTGCGACGTCTACGGCGAAGGCTTCTTTTACATTCCGGGAACAGAAACCTGCCTGAAGGTCGGCGGCTATTACCGCTTCCAGGTCAACAGTTCGGGCGAAGACTTCGACGGCTATACCAGCTATGCACGCTTCGCTCCGAGCTTCACGGTCAAATCGGAAACCGAATTCGGCACGCTAACCAGCTATGCCGAGACCGAGTTCACCTGGGACTCAGGTGAAGGCAACTCTTTCAACCTGCTTTATGCCTATGTCGAACTGGCGGGCCTCCTGGCCGGTAAGACCGAAACACCGTACTCCCGCTATCTGGATTTCGCCGGACCGACCCTCTTCGAAGGCCGGTATGGGTCGAACGAGGCGACTGAAATCAGCTACACCTACGACAATGGCAAAGGCTTCACCGCCATCATCGCGGCCGTCGACAACACAGCCAACACCAGTTGGGAGACCAACGGCGAAGCAGGTGCCAAATACGAGAAGGACGATTTCACGCTCGGCGCCATTGCCGGCTATGACGGCGTGGCGGACTCATGGGGGGCCCGGGCGACGCTGCGCTTCAAGGTTCCGAACACGGTGCTGAATGTCGGCCTCTACGGCTTCTATTCGAGCCCGGACGGCGACGAAGGCGTTTATACGATCCTCGATCCCGTCGATGAGCGCACGGAATGGTCGGGATTGATCGGTGCTTCGGCGGAGTTGAACCCGAAGGTCGCCTTGGCAGGAACCGCGCAGTATTTCGACACCAACGAGTGGGAGTTCAGCGCCGATCTTGAACTCACGCCAGTAAGCGGTTTGGCGATCACGCCGGAAGTCATCTACAACACGGCGTCCGAGGATTGGTCCGGCGTGCTGCGCTTCCAGCGCAACTTCTGACATCATTCAACATCCGAAAACCGGCAGGTGCGCAGTGGAAAACTGCGCGCCTGTCGACTCATGCCTGCGCACCAGCCTTCCCTGCCGCGACATCCAAGATCAATCATGTCGTACCTTTTCCGCAACCAGGCTGCGACAAGATCATCCATTCACAGGCTTTCAACATCCGACGCATTGCGTAGTGCAACAAAGCAGTATGTAGTTGCTGTACCTAGGGTGAACTGCTGCACCGTTCTTGGGGAAGAACGAAAGCAAAGTAGCGCTACGGCATCTTGCTTCAGGGGCGCGTCGTGAAAATCCGTTTTGTTCTGCTTACCGCCATCACCGGTCTCTGCGGTGCTTCCATCGCGAGCGCGTCCGATGTCGTTCTCATCCCGGAAGCAGAACCGGTCGCCTATGTCCGGATCTGCGACCTGTACGGCCAAGGGTTTTTCTATCTTCCTGGCACGGAGACCTGCCTGAAGATCGGCGGCTACTACCGCTATGAGGTCTCGGCGACTGGCAATGACCTAGACGGTTACTTCAACTATGCCCGCTTTGCTCCGACGTTTTCGGTTAAGTCTGAAACGGAACTCGGCACCCTCACCGGCTATGTCGAAGCCGAGATGGACTGGTATGCGGACGGCGGCACATCGAGCCGGCTGCTCTACAGCTACGTCGAGCTGAATGGCTTTCTCGTCGGCCTGACGAAGACACCTTATGCCCGCTTCCTCGACTCGGCCGGCCCTACCCTGTTCGAGGGCCGCTACGCCTACAATCAGGGCGGCGAGATCAGCTATACCTACGACAACAACAATGGCTTCACCGCCATCGTTGCGGCGATCGACAATGAGGCGTCGAGCGACTGGGAAACCAATGCGGAAGCCGGGGCGCGGTACAAGCGCGACGACTTCACCCTTGGCGCCATCGCTGGCTATGACGGTGTCGCGAAGTCCTGGGGCGCTCGCGCGACCGTTCGCTTCAAGGTTCCGAATACGCAACTCAATGTCGGCCTGCATGGCTTCTATTCCAGCCCGGATGGCGAGACAGGCGACTACACGATCCTCGATCCGGTTTACGAGCGCACGGAATGGTCCGGTCTGATCGGCGTGTCCGCCGAACTCACGCCGAAGGTGGCGCTGTCAGGCACCGCGCAATACTTCGACACGGATGCCTGGGAGTTCAGCGGCGATCTTGAACTCACCCCCGTGCAGGGTTTGGCCGTTACGCCGGAAGTCATCTACAACACGGCCTCGGAAGACTGGTCCGGCGTACTGCGTTTCGAGCACAAGTTCTGAAGCGATCAAGCCTTTGATCGGCTGACAGGTTTGTTGCGGCGATCGGCAATCCTCGGTAAGCCAGATCGACTGTCAGACAGGTTTTGCCATGCCGCCCCATCTCACTGCGCTTGCCGACTCGTTGCCGTCCACCGTGCCGTTCGTCGGACCGGAAACCCAGGAACGAAACAACGGACGCCCTTTCAGAGCGCGCCTTGGCGCCAATGAAAATGGCTTTGGCGCGTCGCCCAAAGTGGCTGCGGCCATGGCTGCCGCCGCTGGCGATATGTGGAAGTATGGCGATCCCGAAAACTACGATCTGACACAAGCACTGGCGCAGCATCTCGGCATCGAGCCCAGTCAGATCGCGGTGGGTGAAGGCATTGACGGCCTGCTCGGGCTAGCGGTGCGGCTCTTCGTGGAACCCTGCGCCACAGTGGTCACCTCGCTGGGCGGTTATCCCACCTTCAACTACCATGTCGCAGGCTTCGGCGCGCAGCTGCATACGGTGCCTTACAAGGGCAACCACGAAGATCCCGAAGCCCTTCTGGCCGCCGTGCTGAAGATCAAGCCGGCAATGGTGTATTTCGCCAACCCCGACAATCCGATGAGCACCTGCTGGCCGGCCGAGGACGTCGTCCGCATGATTGAAGGCGTACCGGATGATGTCATGCTCATCCTCGACGAAGCCTATGGCGAGTTCGCGCCGGCCGGCACGCTACCGCCGATCGACCTTATCCGGCCGAACATGCTGCGCATGCGCACCTTCTCCAAGGCTTACGGCCTGGCCGGCATGCGCTGCGGCTATGCCATCGGCGAGGCGGAAGTGATCCGCGCCTTCGATAAAGTACGCAACCACTTCGGCATGTCACGCATGACGCAGGTCGCAGCGTTGGCTGCGCTTGAAGACCAAGCGCATCTGGCGGAAACGGTGAAAAAGGTGGAGCGCTGCCGCGAGCGATTGACCCGCATCGCTGAAGAGAACGGTCTTTCCGCCCTGCCCTCGGCTACCAACTTCGTGGCGATCGACTGCGGGTCTGATGGCGCTTATGCCTTGCGCGTTCTGCAGGAACTCGGCCGACGCGACATCTTCGTGCGCAAGCCGATGACTCCGGGTCTTGATCACTACATTCGCGTCAGCTGCGGCCCCGATGCGGAGATCGACATGTTTGCGCAGGCTTTGCCGGCTGCGCTGGAAGCCGCCGGCAAAGCTTAGATCCACCTTAGAACTTCAGCGAGCCGCTGAGCGACAACGCATAGCCCCACTCGTTGTCGGAGGTCGCGGTGTAATCGAGCGCATTGGCGATCTTGTCCTTGTCACCGTCGGTGAAGTAGATCGCCGCGCCGCCAGCGCGCAGTTGGAACTTGTCCGTGAAGTCGTAGGCAACGCCGCCGCCGAAGCTCCAGGTATCGGTGAGCGTATCCCAACCGGTGGAAACGCCCTTGTCCCAGGTTACGGACAAGGAAGCGCCCAGCTTATCGTTGAACTTGTGCCCAACGCCGCCGGTCACCGTCCAGCCGTCCTCGAAGTAAAAGTTCGTGGAAGAGAAGGTCTGGCCTGCGATACCTTCAACCAGTTCGATCCGTTGCAACACGCTCCAGTCGGTCCACTTCACCGAACCGAAGGCCAGCCAGCCTGGTGCGAAGCCGGACTGCAGGCTGAGTTCGAGGTTTTGCGGCAGGGTTGCTGAGGTGCTGGCGGAAGCCGTTTGTGCGTTGCCATAGATGGCCGCTGCCTGAGCCCGCGAGAGGCCGGTCAGCATGGCGAGCGTCGCAAAGGGCGTGTTGGTGTATTCGCCGGTCGCATCGTGATGCGTTTCGGAACGGTACAGCAGCTGAGCTTTCAGCGCGATTTCCGGGATCTCGTAGCCAACGCCCAGGCGATAGCCGACATCTTCCGATTCAACCTTGATGCGGCTTTCGCCGACCGTGCCGAAGGCCAGCGAAAAGTCGCGTGCCTGAGTAAAATCGACCGTTTCATAGAACACGCCGCCGATCAGCAGCAGGCGACCTTTGGACAGGTCGAAGCCGTAGCCGCAGGTCAGGCCATATTCATCTGTGTCGAGCTTCTGCTGCGCGATGTTGAAGCGGATCGCGCCATCGTAATTCGCTTCCACGCCGTAAGGCTGCGTGTAGGAACCGGCGCAGCTCAGATCGCCGATGATGCGGCCGCCGACGGTCACGGACGGAACGGTGAAATCCTCGACGATGTCGGTTTCACCCTGCGTATAAAGCCCAGGACGGCCGCCAACGATGCGCGCTCCCGACACGCTCGAGAACGATCGCGCAGGCGAAACGTAGGTTACCGAACTCGTGAGGCCGAAGCCGGTCGTGTAATAAAGCGGATCAAGGTTCGCGATGCCGCGATTGAAGCCGCCCGCCTGCGAAGGCGAAGCGAGCAGAATGGATGCGATACCGGCTGACACCAAAGTTGCCACGGCGCGTGTCGTCATAAGCCCCTCCCCAAGTGATTGATTCGACCGTAACAAGCTCCTCACGATCAAAGAAGTGCAAGAATACAACGCTACGCTAATCTTTGTAGCCGGCAGGAACATCGGCGCCACACGCATTACGCTTGAATTAAATGAACGATCGTTTTATTCCTTGGGGTAGGAGGAGTGATGGCGCGAACGATCGGGTCAGACGGGGGGAAAACGGAAGCGGCTATTCGCATGGCGGCCGCCGGTCTCGTTGCGCGCCACGGCTTCGAAGCGGTCACCATGCGCCAACTTGCAAGCGAGGTCGGCGTTCAGGCGGCAGCCTTATACCGCTATTTCCCGACCAAGCAGGACCTGCTCTTCAAGCTGATGTCCCGCCACATGGAAGAGCTTCTGTCTTCCTGGGACGATAACGCGAAAGCGCATGCAGACCAGCCAGATGCTCGTCTGGCGGCTTTCGTGGAACATCACATTCGCTTTCATCTCCAGCGGCGCGAAACCACGCATGTCAGCAATCTCGAGCTTCGCAGCCTGTCAGCGGAGCAGCTGACACCCATTCTGGGCTTACGCGCCCGTTATGAAGCTGAGCTACGCGCTATCCTTCAGAGGGGGGCCGATGCCGGCTTGTTTGCAATCGAGGACACGGCGCTCACCACAATGGCGATCATTCAGATGATCACGGGCGTTATTGTCTGGTACCGGCCGCAGGACCGTTTGTCCGTCGACCAGCTAATTGCCCATTACCACATCATGACCCTGCGCCTTGTCGGCGCCGCACACGATCATACAGACTGAACCCGGGAGGCAGCATGTATACGACCAGCATGGACTTCGGCCTTGGCGAAGACGTTGAGGCTCTTCGCGATACGGTGCGCCGCTTCGCGCAGGATCGGATCGCACCACAGGCGGCGGCGATCGACCGCGAGAACGAGTTCCCTGCGCCGCTATGGAAAGAGATGGGTGAGCTCGGCCTCCTCGGCATGACCGCTGATCCCGATTACGGCGGCTCTGGGCTGGGCTATGTCGCTCATGTCGTGGCGATAGAGGAAATCAGCCGCGCTTCCGCTTCGGTCGGCCTGTCCTATGGCGCGCATTCCAACCTTTGCGTCAACCAGATCAATCGCTGGGGCACGGCCGAGCAGAAGGCGAAATACCTGCCGAAGCTCTGTTCCGGCCAGCATGTCGGCGCGCTCGCAATGTCGGAAAGCGGCTCGGGCTCGGATGTGGTTTCGATGAAGCTGCGCGCCGAAAAGCGCAACGACCGCTTCGTGCTCAACGGCACCAAGATGTGGATCACCAATGGTCCCGACGCCGAAACGCTTGTGGTCTATGCCAAGACCGATCCCGAGCGGAAGTCTCGCGGCATCACGGCTTTTCTGATCGAGAAGTCGATGGCCGGTTTCTCCATTGCGCAGAAGCTCGACAAGCTCGGCATGCGCGGTTCCAACACCGGCGAGCTGGTCTTCGAAGATGTCGAAGTGCCCTACGACAACGTGCTCGGCGAAGAAGGACGTGGCGTCGAAGTACTGATGTCCGGCCTCGATTACGAGCGCGTGGTGCTATCCGGCGGGCCGCTGGGCATCATGGCCGCCTGCCTGGATACCGTCGTGCCTTATGTTCAGGAGCGCAAGCAGTTCGGCCAGCCGATCGGCGCGTTTCAGCTGGTGCAAGGCAAGCTCGCCAACCTTTACACCACGCTGAACGCCTGCCGCGCTTACGTTTATGCCGTCGCGCGTGCCTGCGATGAGGGCAAAACATCGCGCAAGGATTCCGCCGGCTGCATCCTTTATGCCGCTGAAAAGGCAACGCAATGCGCGCTGGATGCGATCCAGCTTCTTGGAGGCAACGGCTACATCAACGACTATCCGACCGGCCGCCTTTTACGCGACGCCAAGCTTTATGAGATTGGCGCCGGCACCAGCGAAATCCGCCGCTGGCTGATCGGCCGCGAGATGATGGAAGAAGGCTGATCCGATGCCCGTGATCCAGACGCAGATTTCCCTCTCCTCCGAAAGCTTCAAGACAAACGCTGCCCGCATGCGGGCGCTAGTGGCGGAGATGAAGGACAAGGCCGCCATCATCGAGCAAGGCGGGCCAGAAGAAGCGCGGCAGCGCCATACCGCCCGCGGCAAGCTCCTGCCTCGTCAGCGTCTGGCGCAGCTGCTCGACGCCGGCTCGCCTTTCCTGGAGATCGGGCAGTTCGCGGCCTGGGACATGTATGGCGGCGATATTGCCTCGGCCGGGATGATCGCCGGAGTCGGCATGGTGGAGGGGACGCCCTGCATGATCGTCGTCAATGATGCGACGGTGAAGGGCGGCACCTACTACCCGATGACCATCAAAAAGCATCTGCGAGCACAGGAAATTGCGGAAGAAAACGGGCTTCCTTGCCTGTATTTAGTGGACTCAGGGGGGGCAAATCTCCCAAATCAGGACGAAGTTTTCCCGGATCGAGAGCATTTCGGCCGGATCTTCTTCAACCAGGCGAACATGAGCGCGACCGGAATTCCGCAGCTCGCTTGCGTCATGGGGTCGTGTACGGCGGGTGGCGCTTACGTGCCGGCGATGTCCGACGAAGCCATCATGGTGAAGAACCAGGCGACCATCTTCCTCGGCGGTCCTCCCTTGGTGAAGGCCGCGACCGGCGAAGTGGTGTCGGCGGAAGATCTGGGCGGTGCCGATACGCATACGCGTTTGTCGGGCGTGGCGGATCATTATGCGCTGAACGACGACCATGCCCTGGCTCAGCTTCGGCGGATCGTCAGAAACCTCAATCGAAAGCGGGACATGCCGCTGAAGCTTCGCCAAGTGAATCAGCCGCTTCGACCAGCAGACGAGATCTACGGCATCGTGCCGGAAGACACGCGCCAGCCCTATGATGTGCGCGAGGTGATTGCCCGGATCGTGGATGGATCCGAGCTTGATGAGTTCAAGCAGAACTATGGCACGACGCTTGTCACCGGCTTCGCCCATATCCACGGAATGCCGGTTGGGATCCTCGCTAATAACGGTGTGCTGTTTTCCGAAAGCGCACAAAAGGGTGCGCACTTCATCGAGCTTTGCTGTCAGCGCAAGATCCCGCTTGTGTTCCTGCAGAATATCACCGGCTTCATGGTGGGCCGGAAATATGAAGCGGGCGGTATTGCAAAGGACGGCGCCAAGCTGGTCACGGCAGTTGCCACGGCACAGGTGCCCAAGCTCACCGTCATCATCGGCGGTTCCTTCGGCGCCGGCAATTATGGCATGTGCGGGCGCGCTTATTCACCGCGCTTCCTGTGGATGTGGCCGAACGCCCGCATTTCGGTGATGGGCGGCGAACAGGCGGCGACGGTGTTGTCCATCGTGAAGCGCGAAGGCATCGAGCGGCGTGGCGGCACCTGGAGCGCGGAAGAGGAAGCGGCCTTCCGCCAGCCCATCCTCGACAAATACGAGCGCGAAGGCCACCCGCTTTATTCCTCGGCGCGGCTTTGGGACGACGGCATCATTGACCCGGCCAAGACGCGCGATGTGCTGGCGCTGAGCCTTGCAACAACACTCAACGCGCCGATCCCGGACACCAAGTTCGGCCTGTTCCGGATGTGAGGTGAGCGAAATGTCCAGGCTTTTTAGCAAGATCCTGATCGCCAATCGCGGCGAGATCGCGTGTCGCGTTATCCGCACAGCGCGCCGAATGGGTATCCGCACAGTGGCCGTTTATTCGGATGCGGATGCACGCGCCCTGCATGTCGAAATGGCGGACGAGGCCGTGCATATCGGCCCCTCGCCTGTTGGCGAAAGCTATCTGCGCGGCGACAAGATCATTGCCGCAGCGCAAGCCACCGGCGCTGAAGCCGTTCATCCCGGCTATGGTTTTCTGTCGGAAAATCCCGACTTCGTGGATGAGGTGACGGCCGCTGGCGTCACCTTCATCGGACCCTCCGCCGACTCGATCCGTGCGATGGGCCTGAAGGACGCGGCCAAGCGGCTGATGGAGAAGGCCGGCGTGCCGGTCGTGCCGGGCTATCATGGCGAGGCTCAGGAGATCGTCGTGTTGGCCTCCAAGGCGCGCGAGATCGGCTATCCCGTGCTCATCAAGGCGCGCGCCGGCGGCGGCGGCAAGGGCATGCGGCGTGTCGATGATCCCGACGCCTTCCCCGAAGCGCTGGCCAGTGCACGGCGCGAAGCAAAGGCGGCGTTCGGCGATGACCGGGTGCTGGTCGAAAAGTACATCCTGTCACCGCGCCACATCGAGGTGCAGGTGTTTGGCGACAATCACGGCAACGTCGTACATCTGTTCGAACGAGATTGCTCGGCGCAGCGTCGCCACCAGAAGGTGATCGAGGAAGCGCCTGCTCCCGGCATGACGCCTGAAATGCGCAAGGCGATGACCGATGCGGCGGTGAAGGCGGCGCAGGCGATCAGCTATTCGGGTGCTGGCACCATCGAGTTCATCGTCGACGGCGCCAACGGTCTGCATCCTGACCGCTTCTGGTTCATGGAAATGAACACGCGGCTGCAGGTTGAGCATCCCGTAACCGAGATGGTGACGGGCATCGACCTCGTGGAGTGGCAGCTGCGCGTCGCGGCTGGTGAGGCGATTCCGAGAACGCAAGATCAGATCACGCTGTCCGGCCACGCCTTTGAAGCACGGGTTTATGCCGAGGATGCGGCCAAGGGCTTTCTGCCGGCCACCGGCACGCTGCACCACCTCGCCTTCCCGGCAGCGGGTCCAGAGCTGCGCGTGGAGACCGGCGTACGCGCTGGAGATGCAATCTCGCCCTTCTACGATCCGATGATCGCCAAGCTGGTGACGCATGGCCCGGATCGTACTGCCGCGCTGGATGCTCTGGCGGAAGCGGTGAACGAGACGCAGATCGCCGGATCGGTGACCAACACCGTCTTCCTGCGCGAACTCGCCCTCGATCCTGATTTCGCGGCAGGCCGGGTCGATACGGGACTGATCGAGCGCAAGGCGGAAACGCTGACGGCACTGCCGGCGCCTTCTGAGACGGCCAAAGCCAAGGCCATTCTCGCAGCGGCGGGAATTTCGCCTGCTGGCGGCTCAACCGACCCGTGGGCGGCTCTAGGCGGCTATGCGCACTTCAACCCCGTGCAGCGCCAGGTCAAGATCGGCGAAGATCATGCATCGGTTGAGGCTGCGGTAACGGCGCTTGAAGGCGATCGCTGGGGAGTTGTGCTCGGCGACGGAAACGGGCCGGTTACCTTGCCCGCCAAGAGCGTTCAGGACGTCGTTCGCTGGCCCGGTCACCTCACGGTGTTCGAGGGTGCGATGGGTTTCAACTTTGCCTCGCTTGATCCGCTGGAACAGGCGTCTGAAAGCGGTGCCGCGTCTGGCGGCCTGCGAGCGCCGATGCCGGGTCTGGTGAAGCTTGTTCGGGCCAAAGCAGGCGATCACGTCAGCAAAGACCAGCCGCTGCTGGTGCTCGAGGCCATGAAGATGGAGCACACGATCACCGCACCCGCCGACGCCATCGTCGCTTCGATCGTGCAACAAGGCGAGCAGGTCGAGGACCGCACGGTGCTCGTGACCTTTGAAGAAGCGGGGACAGCGTGAGCGTGAGTCTTGTCGCGTTTGCGCCCGTTCAATAGCGTTCAGCCATGTCGATCAGCGAAGCCACTCCCAGCCGCCACCGGTTCTATGAGGATGTGCTCGCACTTCTGATCGGCACCGGCTTTGCCGCGCTCGGGTTGACCTTCTACACCGAAACCCGGCTGGCAACCGGCGGTGCGGCCGGCCTTGCGCTGTTGCTGCAGTACATGACGGGTTACGGCTTCGGCCTGATCTTCTTCGTGACCAACCTGCCCTTCTATGCCTTTGCGGTTGCGCGCATGGGCTGGGGCTTTGCGATACGCACCTTTGTTGCCGTGATGCTGGTGTCCGTGATGAGCCGGATCTTTCCGATGTTCATCACCTTTTCGCATCTCGACCCGCTTTTCGCGGCCTTTGTCGGCGGCGGTTTGCAGGGCATGGGCCTGCTGATCCTTGCGCGGCACCGAACGGGTCTAGGCGGTTTCTCGATACTGGCGCTCTACCTGCAGGACCGCTACAACATCCGCGCGGGTTATTTCCAGCTCGGCGTAGATCTCGTCATTCTGCTGATTGCGCTTTCCGTGTTGACCTGGCCGCAAGTCGTGCTGTCGGTGATCGGTGCCGTCATGTTCAACATGATTTTGGCGATCAACCATCGCCCCGGCCGCTATGTCGGCATGAGTTGAAGACGGGAGCAGGAACCATCGGGAGTCCCGATGGTTGGGCAGGCAGATCGAAACCAAGGAGATCTGCCCCATGAACCGCCTGATTGTCTCAGCAACCGCGCTCACTCTGCTGGCCGGCTCGGCCTTTGCCCAGGAAGCAACCACCAACCCGCCTCCGGCTGCACCGGCTCAGACTGCGCCGAACCAGACGCCCCCGACGCCGCCCGAACTGACACCCGGAAACAAGACGGGCGCGCAAGGTGACGATCAGGACCTTCAATCCTCAAGCGGGATGGAAGACCAGACGGACACTATGGATCAGGACGAGCGCGATTCCGCTGATAGGCAGGATGAAGCGCGCCGAGGCCCGGGTCACCATCATTGGGATCGAGACCGTCCGCGCGGACATCATTGGCGTGGTGGCGACCGTGGTCCGCGCCACAGCCGAGGCGATGACGGTGCGCATTTCCGCCTGACCACGAAGGAAGATGGCGGCGTGGAACTAGATGTTCGATGCGCTTCCAACGAGCCGATGAAGGCTTGCGCCGATATCGTGAACGACCTGCTCGACAAGCTCACTGGCAATACAGGAACGAATGACGAGGACAGCGCCGATCTCTGAGGATCGCGTCTGACCCCGATCGTCTTAATTACGGGGAGCGGTGCATCGTGCGCCGCTCCCCATTGTTTTTAGTGAACCGTCATCCAGTCGCGTGCCTGCCGGAGCGCCTTGGCGAGATCGGCCTTGTTCATGCTGGCCGACACTTCCGCCCGCATGCTTCCGGCACGTTCGCAGCCCTTGATGGCGGCGATGTTGAACCACTTATGCGCAGCAACCAGATCGACGGCGCAGTCGCGGCCGGTTGCGTACATCAAGCCGAGGTCGAAGAGGATGTCGGCGTGGGTGGTCGTACCCATCGAAGATGCCTGATCGTCCAGGATTTCAAAGCGTGCCATTATCTCGATCCCTGTTAGCCCCTGAGACCTTGTTTTCCGGTCTCTTCTGATGCCTAGAGAATGCGCTTCTTCCTTGAATCCGCTGTTAAGCCATGTGCTTAACTCCTGGAAAACAAACATAAAACAAGAAGTAAAGGTGACTCATTCTTAAGGATGAGAACCGCAGGCGCGCGGGAAAGTCGAAGAAATATCGACAAAAACTGTCGGCTACGAAGTCACGCTTTGCTAACCGCGATTTCGGGAAGCATATCGGTCGGCGCGAACCTTTCGCATCAAAGAAGCCGTCTTCCACGCAGCTGGCTTTCTGTTCTAAGCTCCGGGAACAGCACCTTTGAGGAAGCCGCTGGGGAGGAAAGAATGAAGCGTTCGATCATGTTTGCGCTTGCAGGGCTGCTTGCCACATCAGGCATGGCGTTTGCCGACGATATCGAAGGCAGGTGGAAGACCGATAGTGGCGCAACAGCCGAGATCGCGCCCTGCGGAAAGGCTTTCTGCATCACGCTGCGCAGCGGCGCGCATAAGGGCAAGCAGATCGGCCGCATGAATGCCGATGGCGATAACCGCTATTCCGGCGATGTCACCGATCCCGCCAACGACAAGACCTATTCCGGCAAGGCGAGCCTGTCCGGCAACGCTCTATCAATGAAGGGCTGCGTGCTGGGCGGGCTGATCTGCCGCGGCCAGAACTGGACGCGGCTGTAAAGGCGGCAACGCCTAGCGCTGCCGCCTTTAAAGCGTCAGCGCGCCTTCTGGCCGAACAGGACCTTCTGCGCGTCCTTGTCATCGGCAAGGTTCGAGCGGGCTTCGTTGGCGACAGCCAGGCCACGCTCGACAGCAGGACGCGCATTTACGGCTTCATACCAGCGCTTGAGGTTCGGAAAGTCGTTGAGATCCTGGCCCTGGTTTTTGTGCGGCTTGATCCAGCCGACGCAGGCCATATCGGCGATTGAGTATTCGCCTGCCAAATAGTCGCGATCGGCCAGGCGCTTGTTCATGACGCCATAAAGCCGGTTCACCTCGTTGGTGTAGCGGTTGATGCCATATTCGATCCTTTCCGGCGCATACTGCCGGAAGTGGTGAGCCTGACCGGCCATGGGCCCAAGACCGCCCATCTGCCAGAACAGCCACTGATCGACCTCGACGCGTTGCCGCTCGTCGGTGGGATAGAACTTGCCGAACTTCCGGCCGAGATATTGCAGGATCGCGCCGGACTCGAAGACCGAGATCGGCTGCCCGTCCGGGCCTTCCGGGTCCACGATCGCCGGCATGCGGTTGTTTGGGGAGATCGCGAGGAAAGACGGCTCGAACTGTTCGCCCTTGCCGATGTTCACGAGCTTCAAATCATAAGGGATGCCGAGCTCTTCCAGCATGATGGAGACTTTCCAGCCATTGGGCGTCGGCCAGTAATGAAGTTCGATCGGCTTGGTTTGTTCGGGCATGATACCTCTCCTTCAAGTCGCAGAGATATGGGCGCAATACCGGCAACAATCGAGCGGGGCATGGTTAATTGCGGCTCAATTTTGTTGAACGCAGGATGAACGGCAGTCTCAGGGAGGATTCAGCGCGACGGCTTCATAGTTGGCTCAACACCTTCGGAGGACCGCCGCCATGCTCGCACGCCGCTTCGCCATTGTTTGTTTTATGACCATGCTTTTCGGCATGATGCTGTCCGTCGTGGTGGCGGAAACAACGCGAGGGCGGACCAGTGACGGCAGCATTTCCTGCACATGGTTCAACGATTACGCCTGCCATTGGGACAAGCAGTAACCAAGCGTCACGGCTTCGCAATATGAAGCCGCTACGCCTCTCCCACAAAGAGGGGCGTGCCCTTATATTGGGTCATGGAAAAGCGAATCTACCCGACACCGATCGAGGCCATCTCAGGGCCTGAAGCCTATGGCCGCAAGAGCTTCACCAATGCCGAGGAGGCGGTGGATGCGCTGATCTGGCTTTACGAGCGCAACACACGCTTTCTGCGCGACAGTTTCTCGGCATTGGCCGAAGGCGGCAATGCTGATCATCGCTACCGCGCTTTCTATCCAGAGATCTCCGTCACCACTTCGTCCTTCGCGATGATCGACTCGCGCCATGCTTACGGCCATATGCCGGCGCCGGGGCAATATACGACGACGGTGACGCGGCCGGATCTTTTCCGGCATTACCTGCTGGAACAGTTGCACCTGATCATCCGCAATCACGGGGTGCCGATCATCGTGCAGGAATCCGAGACGCCCATCCCGCTGCATTTTGCCTTCTTCGAGGGCACCTATGTGGAAGGGGCTGCGGCGGAGCGAATCACGCGGCCGCTACGCGACATGTTCGACGTGCCGGACCTGAATGCGACCGACGATTTGATCGCCAACGGCACCTATGAGCCCGCCCCCGGCGAACCGGCTCCGCTTGCACCCTTCACGGCACAGCGCATCGATTACTCACTGCACCGGCTGGCGCATTACACGGCGACCGGGCCGCAGCATTTCCAGAATTTTGTGCTGTTCACCAACTACCAGTTCTATATCGACGAGTTCTGCGCCTTCGCGCGCAAGCTGATGGCCGAGGGTGGCGGCGGGTATGACAGCTTCATTGAGCCCGGCAATCTCATCACGCTTCCCGGCCAGAACGAGGCGCGGGAGGGTGCGGTGCCGATCCGCCTGCCGCAGATGCCGGCCTATCATCTGACCAAGCCGGGTCACGCCGGTATCACGATGGTCAATATCGGCGTCGGTCCGTCCAACGCCAAGACAATCACCGACCATATCGCAGTGCTTCGCCCGCATGTCTGGCTGATGCTCGGCCATTGTGCGGGGCTACGAAACACGCAGGCGCTGGGCGATTATGTCTTGGCGCATGCCTATGTGCGCGAGGACCATGTGCTCGACGACGACCTCCCGGTCTGGGTGCCGATCCCCGCGCTGGCCGAGGTGCAGGTCGCGCTGCAGGAGGCGGTGGCGGAGGTTACCGGGCTGTCCGGCTACGAGCTGAAGCGCATCATGCGCACCGGGACGGTCGCCACGATCGACAACCGCAACTGGGAACTGCGCGATCAGCGCGGACCGGTGCAGCGGCTGTCGCAATCACGCGCGATTGGCCTCGACATGGAAAGCGCGACGATCGCCGCCAACGGCTTCCGCTTCCGTGTGCCATACGGAACGCTGTTATGCGTGTCCGACAAGCCGCTGCATGGTGAGTTGAAGCTGCCGGGCATGGCGACCGACTTCTACAAGCGGCAGGTGTCGCAACACCTGACGATCGGCATACGCGCGCTCGAAAAGCTCGCCAACATGCCGCTGGAACGGCTGCATTCGCGCAAGCTGCGCTCGTTCTCGGAAACGGCGTTCCAGTAGCGGCTGACAATCATCCGGCGAGGCAGGGCAATTTAGTAGCCCGCTTCTTTCTGATGCCGGAAAGCAAGGACATACACGACATCATCGGCCTGCTCGTAGCGATATAGAGCAACATAGCCAGAGTTGCCGAAGGCTATCACCAACTCGCGCAACTCAGGCATCTCGAGCAATGGCCGGCCGATATCGGGGCTGGTTTTCAGCAGCAACAGTTGCCGCTCGATCACCTGACCGGCCCGTATCGCAGCTTCAGGTGTCTTGGTCGCGATAAACCGCCGGCAGCGCTCCAGTCCTTGAGCCGCAACCTCGGTGACGATTAATCGTGGCACTCCGGCACCGGCCTTTCCTCGTCGGTGCCCCAGCTTTTCAGCCAGTCACCCACTTCTACGCCGGTCAAGTGGCGACCTGTTTCCTTGTAGCTCTCCCACGCGTTCAAAGCTTCCTGCGTGAAGCTCTCACGGGCTTCTTCCCGTTCGACATATTGCTGGATGGCTTCAAGCATGATCCAGTGTGCTGAGCGGCGACGTTGGCTCGCAAGCTGTTGGACCCGCCCCTTCAGGGCGTCGTCGATCTTCAATGACGTGGCCATACCAGCCTCACACACCAATTAGTAGTACTTGGGAATACCATAATGTGTTGACGACTAGGTGTCCAACTTGGTCAACACCCTTCTTCTGCGGATCCATGCCGGCCGCGACAACACTTACATGTTGGCGTAGACCGGCCCTTCGCCGCCTTGGGGTGGGACCCAATTGATGTTCTGGTTGGGGTCCTTGATGTCGCAGGTCTTGCAGTGCACGCAATTCTGCGCGTTGATCACGAAGCGAGCCTCGCGCGCATTGCCTTCGTCGCGGTTCTCACTGCCCTTCTCGCCCTTCGGCGCAGCCGGGCCGCCGGCAACAGAATTGCCGTCTTCATCCACCCATTCGTAAACGCCGGCCGGGCAGTAGCGGGTTGAAGGGCCGGAGAAGACGCCGAGTTCGGACTGCTTCTGCAATGCCGGGTCGAGCACCTGCAGGTGGATCGGCTCGTTCTCATCGTGGTTGGTGCTGGACAGGAACACCGAAGACAGGCGGTCGAAGGTCAGCACTCCGTCCGGCTTCGGATAGGCGATTGGGCGGTGCTTAGAAGCGGGTTCGGTCGACGCATAATCCGGCTTGCCGTGCTTCATCGTGCCGAACGGCGACCAGCCGAAAAGCGTGTTCAGCCACATATCCAAGCCGCCGAGCGCAATGCCGGCGATACCCAGCTTCGACCAGAGTGGCTTGACGTTGCGGACCTTGAACAGGTCCTTGCCGATGGCGGAATCGCGCCAGGCATTTTCGTAGCCGATCAACTCGTCATTGGCGCGGCCGGCAGCCAGCGCTTCGACGATGTTGTCCGCCGCCATCATGCCGGACAGGACGGCGTTGTGCGAACCCTTGATGCGGGGCACGTTGACGAAGCCAGCCGAACAGCCGATCAGGGCGCCGCCCGGGAAGGACAATTTCGGCACGGACTGGTAGCCGCCTTCGGTGATCGCGCGCGCGCCGTAAGACAGGCGCTTGCCTCCTTCAAACGTGTCGCGAACGCGAGGATGTGCCTTGAAGCGCTGGAACTCTTCAAAGGGCGAAATGTAGGGGTTCTTGTAATTAAGATGCACCACGAAGCCGACGGCCACCGTGTTGTTCTCGAGATGGTACAGGAATGAGCCGCCACCGGTGGAGCGATCCAGCGGCCAGCCAAAGGAATGCTGCACGAGGCCGGGCTGATGCTTTTCAGGGCTGACCTGCCAGAGCTCCTTGAGGCCGATGCCGTATTTGCCGGGTTCGCGTCCCCCATCCAGACCGAACTTCTTGATGATGACCTTGGACAGTGAGCCTCGCGCGCCCTCGCCCAGCAGCACATATTTGCCGAGCAGCGCCATGCCGGGTGCGAAGTTCGGGCCGGGCTCGCCGTTGCGCTCAACGCCCATGTCGCCGGTGATAACGCCGATCACAGCGCCTTCGTCGTTATACATGACCTGAGTGGCCGCAAAGCCGGGATAGATCTCGACGCCAAGAGCTTCGGCCCTCGTCGCCAGCCAGCGGCAGACATTGCCGAGCGACACGACATAGTTGCCGTGATTGTTCATCAGCGGCGGCATCAGGAAGTTGGGAAGCGGTAGCGAGCCTGCCGGCCCGAGCAGGAAGAACTGGTCCTTGGTGACCGGCGTCTTGAAGGGATGATCGGCATCCTCGCGCCAATTCGGCAGCAGCTGGTTGATGCCGGTGGGATCCACAACGGCACCAGACAAGATATGGGCGCCGACTTCGCCGCCCTTTTCCAGCACCACGACGGAAAGATCCGGGTTGACCTGCTTCAAGCGAATGGCGGCGGCGAGACCAGCGGGACCTGCGCCCACGATCACCACGTCAAATTCCATGCTTTCGCGTTCGATCTCGTCCATGACTTCCCTCCGGGGCGCTGTTCCCGAGCGCCTCCAAACACCTGTTAGATCGTGCATAACGCAAGTTTCCTCGCGGGGGCACGTCTTTTTCGCACCTTGAACGGCGCAAAACGTCGCGTCTTTGGAAGTTTTCTAAACTGCGGTTCGCGCTCTTTCCAGCCTCTTGCGATCCGGCGCTTGCATCCGCTTCAAGAGAAGCCGAAAAGGGCATCATGCCCGACAGGATCGATGCCGATATTGAAGCGCTGCTGCGCTTTTATGCCGATGCCGGCTACAGCGATGCGCTGGATGACGAGCCGCATGATCGGTTTGCAGAAAGCGCTAAGCGGGTCATGCCGCGTGGAGACACGCCCGCGGCTGCGCCATCCTCAAGGCCATCCGCGCCCAAGGCGGCACCTGTTCCAGCCGCACCGATTGCCGCCGCACCACTCAGTCAGCCAACCATCCCGGCCGAAGCGCAAGCAGCGCGGGCGCGCGAGCTGGCCCGATCGGCAGCGAGTTTGGAAGAGTTACGCGGACTGCTGGACAGCTTCGACGGCTGCAATCTCAAGTTCACCGCCAAGCAGATGGTGTTCTCGGACGGCAATCCGGAAGCGCCGATCATGTTTATCGGCGAAGCGCCGGGGCGCGATGAGGATCTGGAAGGACGGCCCTTTGTCGGTCGCTCCGGGCAGTTGCTCGACCGTATGCTTGCGGCGATCGGGCTTGATCGCGACAGCGCTTACATCGCCAATGTCATTCCGTGGCGGCCACCGGGCAATCGGGATCCCTCGCCGCTGGAAACCGAAATCTGCCGCCCGTTTATCGAGCGTCAGATAGAACTGGCGGCGCCCAAGGTGCTTGTGACGCTGGGCAATCCGTCGGCCAAGGTGATCCTGCAAGCGAAGGAAGGCATCATGCGCATTCGCGGCAGCTGGAAGGTGCACCAGACACCTGGAGGCATGGAGATCCCCGCCATGCCGACGCTGCATCCGGCCTATCTCCTGCGCAACCCCGCGCACAAGAAGCTTGCATGGCGCGACTTCCTGGAGATCAAGGCGCGGCTGAAAAGCGCCTGATCAGCGCTCGAGCGACAGGCGATCCACCAGCGCGTTATCGCCCTCGCCCACCATCTTGTCGGCGAGCAGCGCTGCCGTGGTGGGTCCGAGCGTGAAGCCCTGATGGCCGTGGCCGAAGTTGAACCACAGGCCCTTGTGACGGCGCGCAGCACCAACAACCGGCAGCATGTCGGGCATGCAGGGGCGATTGCCCCACCAGGGTTCGTTCTCGACCGGCTCGCCGAGGTCGAACAGCTCACGGATGCTGCGCTCGGCGCGGTTGAGCTGGCGCAAGGCTGGTGCGGCATCGAAATGCGTCAGCTCGGCGCCGGTGAGAACACGCGAGCCAGCGATCATAGGCGCGATGATGGCGGCGTTTTCGGCATCCATAATCGCGACCGTCGGGCTCTTGCCGCCGTGATAGTGACGATGGTAGCCGCGCTTGAACAGCATGGGGATACGGTAGTTGAAGCGCTTCAGCAGTTCCGGCGACCACGGACCGAGCGCCACGACGACGTCAGACGCTTCAATCACGCCGTCATCCGTCTTGACCCGCCAGCCGGAGCCGACCTGTTCGAGCGTCGTGGCATCGCCGCTGACGAAGCGACCGCCGCGCTCTTCGAACAAGCGCGCATAGTTCGCGGTAAGCCCGCCTGGGCTGGAGCAGGTCCATGGCTCGGTCCAGCGCACGGCGCCTTGCAGATCGCGGCGCAGATTGGGCTCGGCCGCCTTCAGCTCGCTTGCCGTCTCGATGCTGATGCCGACGCCATAGGCCTCGTGCAGGCGCTCGGCCGTGCGGGCGCCCTCTTCCATGCGCTTCGGCGAGCGGAACACTTGGCGGAAGCCATCGCGCTGGATGAGGTTGTCGGAGCCGGATGCCTGGATCAAAGGCGCGTGGTCGGCTGTCGCACGGTGGATCAGCTGCGAATAAGTCTGCGAGATCGTCTTGTAGCGTGCTGGGCTTGAATGGCGGAAATAACGCAGGACGGGTGCGGCCCAGTTCGGCAAAGAGGTGAGATTCCAGTTCACCTCGTTGCCACGCTTGAGCGCGATCGACACCATCGAGCCGAGATCGCGGGGAAAGGCGTAGGGCTCGACGGCTTCGCCCTGGATGATGCCGGCATTGCCGTAGCTGGTTTCTTCGCCGGCACCGCGACGATCCACCAGGACCACCGAACGCCCCTTTGCCTGCAATGCAAGCGCGGTGCTGACGCCCACCATACCCGCGCCGAGAACAATGCAATCCGCCATGATCAAAGTCTTCCCTGCCTTAACGACACTGTCGTGGCATTCGGCCCGCACGGGATCAAGATCGAAGCATCTTTCATCCCAAAGTAAACGTTGCGCCAGGCAGGGAAGTCTTCGCCGGGGTTCTACACACCCGGAGACGACGCCTTCTTTGCAGCTGTCCGTTCCAGGCCAAGACGATGTTCGCGCCAGATAACGAAAAGCCCGGCGGCGACAACGATCAGGCCGCCGATGATCATGTTGACCGACGCGACTTCTCCGAACAGGAAGTAACCGGCGGCGATCGCAAAAATCATGGACGTGTATTCAAATGGTGCGACGGTCGACACCTCAGCGTGGCGGTAGCCTTCGGTCATCAGGATCTGCGCGACGCCGCCGCAAAGACCGGCGGTGACAAGAAGCGTGAGTTGCGGCCCGCTGAGCGAGACCCAGCCGAAGGGCAGCGTCAGGAGGCCGGCAACGGTCGAGGTCAGCGAAAACCACAGGACGATGGTGGCACTTTCTTCCGTCTTCACCAACCGGCGCACCAACAACATGGCAACGGCAGAGACGGCGGTGGCGGTCAGCGCTGCTGTCACGCCGGCCGCCTGCGCGTTGGTGAAACCTTCCCCGGAGGTGAACAGCGAAAGGCTCGGCCAGGAAATGATGACGACGCCAACCAGTCCAAACAAGACTGCGCCCCAGCGATAGGCGCGTATCATCTCGCCCAGGAAGACGGCGCTGAAGACGATCACGAACAAGGGCTGCGCGTAGTTCAGCGTCACGGCTTCCGGCAAAGGCAGGTGGGTCAGCGCGAAGAACTGAAGGCCCATCGAAGCAACACCAACCAGACCGCGCAGAATATGGCTCGCGGGATGTTGGGTCTTGAAGCCGCGCAGAAGCTTGTTCTGCCAGGCCAGCATGAGCATGATCGGGACAATGGCGAAGGCCGAGCGGTAGAACACCAGTTGGCCGAGCGGTACGTCGCCGGCTGCCTTCAAACAGATGCTCATGCCAAGGAACACCAGGATCGACGACACTTTCAAGCCGATCGCCAGCAGCGGACGCGAGTCACTCGGTTCGTAGCGCCTGGAGGCAGCTCTGCTAGGAGGTTTCAATTCTAAGTCCGCCGCTATCGGTGAAATGCCATGCTCAAGCAACAAGGCTGAACAGGCTCGAATTGCGTTGCACCCCGCTTAAGTGAATCGGCTGGCGCAAGCCAGCATTCATCCGGGCGAAAGTGCTAGGCCACGGGGGTGTTGTCGATTTGTTTCGGCACGGCATCCGTAATATGAAGGCCGCATCAGCGATCCCGCCGCCTCCGTTCAGCCGGTGCGGCTTTTCCCGAGGATACCGGAATGCGCGTCGACACAGGCCAAGTGTTCAAGCTTGAGGATTACAGGCCGAGCGAATTTCTGATCCCGGAAACCAAGCTGACCTTCAATCTGCATCCAACGAAGACGCTGGTTCAAGCCGAGCTGACGATCCGCACGCGCAGTGGTCAGCCGCCTAACGCAGCCCTTGTGCTAGATGGCGACGAGCTGGAACTGCGCTCCCTTGCGATCAACGGGAAGGTGCTGGATGCGGCAAGCTATACGGCGACGCCCGACCGGCTGACGATCAACGAACTGCCTCAGGCGGACACGTTCACGCTCGTAATCGAGACGGAGATCGCGCCAGAGCACAACAAGGCGCTGTCCGGCCTTTATCGCTCGAGCGGCAACTACACAACGCAATGCGAGGCGGAAGGCTTCCGGCGCATTACCTATTTCCTGGATCGGCCGGATGTCTTGTCGGTCTATACGGTGCGGCTCGAAGCGGACAGCAAGGAAACGCCGCTACTCCTGTCCAACGGCAATCTAGTGGAAAGAGGGCCGGTGGAAAGCGGCGCGCTGGATAGCGGCCGGCATTATGCGGTTTGGCACGACCCCTTCCCCAAGCCGTCCTATCTCTTCGCGCTGGTTGGCGGCGATCTGGGTTCGATCAAGGACAGCTTCACCACAGTCAGCGGCCGTGAGGTCGAGCTCGGCATCTATGTCGAGCACGGCAAGGAAGAGCGCGCGGCCTACGCAATGGACGCACTAAAGCGCTCGATGCGCTGGGATGAGGAAGTGTTCGGTCGAGAATATGATCTCGACGTGTTCAACATTGTCGCCGTGTCCGACTTCAACATGGGCGCGATGGAGAACAAGGGCCTCAACATCTTCAACGACAAATATGTTCTGGCCGATGAAGCGACTGCAACCGATGCCGATTATGCCGGCATCGAAGCGGTGATCGCGCATGAGTATTTCCACAATTGGACAGGCAACAGAATCACTTGCCGCGACTGGTTCCAGCTCTGCCTCAAGGAAGGGCTAACCGTTTTTCGCGATCACGAGTTCTCGGCCGACCAGCGTTCGCGGGCGGTGAAGCGCATCGCGGAAGTGCGGGGCTTGCGGGCGCAGCAGTTTCCCGAAGACCAAGGACCCTTGGCTCATCCCGTGCGTCCGCGACGCTATCGCGAGATCAACAACTTCTACACGTCGACGGTCTACGAAAAAGGCTCGGAAGTCGTTCGGATGATCCGGACCATCCTTGGTGCGGAAGACTTTCGGCGAAGCATGGATCTTTATTTCGAGCGCCATGATGGCGATGCAGCGACTATCGAAGACTTCTTACGAGTGTTCGAGGAAGTCTCCGGCCGCGACCTCTCGCAATTTGCGCTTTGGTATCATCAGGCCGGTACGCCGAGCGTGCAGGTCGCCATGCGCCATGATGCCGACAAGCGGGAAGTCACCCTGCATCTGGAACAAGCCCTGGCGCCGACGCCGACGGAAAGCCGCAAGCGGCTGATGCACATTCCCCTGCAGTTCGGTCTTGTGGGGCAGGATGGTCGCGACATCGCGGCGAAGCCTGCGGGTGATGGCGTTGAAGGCGACGTTATCCACCTGCGCAAGCGCCACCAGACGATCCGCTTCACCGATGTGTCCGAGCGTCCCGTGCTCTCCATTAATCGCGGCTTCTCCGCTCCCATCATGCTGGCGATGGAGCAGACGGCCGAAGACCGCATCTTCCTGGCGCGGCATGACAGCGACCTGTTCGCGCGTTGGCAGGCGCTAACGACGCTCTATACGCAGGCTCTGACGCAAGCCTATCGCACCATCCGCGGCGGCGGCACGCCGGAGTTCGAACCAGCCCTGCTGGCGCTGGTGGGTGATACGGCGGGCAACGAAGCGCTGGAACCTGCTTACCGCGCGCTGGCGCTGTCCCTGCCCGGCGAAGGCGATATTGCGCGCGAGATCGGCCAGACGATTGATCCCGATGCCATCCTCCAAGCCCGCAATGCGCTGGTGCTCGCCATCGGATCGGCCAATGCGGATGGCTTTGCGGCGATCTACGATGAGATGGCGGCAAGCGGTCCGTTCAGCCCCGACGCGGCCAATGCGGGCCGACGCTCGCTGCGCAACGTGCTGCTCGATTATCTTTCAGCGCCAGCAGGTGACGTGAAGCGTGCCGCCAGCCAGTATGAAAGCGCAACCAACATGACGGATCGCGCTGCGGCCCTCGCCGTGCTGGCCCACCGCCAGAGCGGATCGCCGGAAGCCGTTGCAGCGCTTGCAGATTTCGAAAGCCGCTTCCGCGCTGAGCCGCTGGTGATCGACAAGTGGTTCCAGATCCAGGCGACGGTGCCCGGCACGGCAACTGTGGACACCGTGCGCGAGCTCATGCGCCACAGCGGGTTCTCGATCGACAACCCTAACCGTGTGCGCTCGCTGGTGGGTACGTTCGCGGCGGCCAACCAGACGGCGTTCCATGCAGCGGATGGCTCCGGCTACAAGCTGTTCGCGGATGCCGTGCTTGAAGTCGAGCGCCGCAATCCGCAGGTGGCCGCACGCATCGCTACCTCTTTCCGGTCTTGGCGCTCGCTGGAACCGGGCAGGCAGGACAAGGCCCGCCAAGCTTTGGTCGCGATTAGCCAGCACAAGGACCTGTCATCGGACCTGCGCGACATCGTCGAACGGACGCTGGCTTGAGTCTTCTTTGCAACGCTTGGCGGCAAAGCCGACCAAAGGGGCTGGACACGGCGAATCGGGTCTGATTCTTTAGGTTAGATTCGGCAGTGCGGCGTTCTCGGATCTTTTCAGTAGCAAGAGCAATTCGGGGGCCCATTGATGGGAAAGGCGGACGCGTGGCGCGCGGACGGTAAGCGGACGCATGCGCGAGCAAGCGCAGCGAAGCACCGGTCAGCACTGGCGGGAACAGCCCGCTCGCTTGCGCATCCAGCGTATCAGCGCCTGCTTGCGGCCGAGCCGATTCTGCGCCGTTCGATCCCCAGCCTGATCGTCGTTTTCCTGATTGTCGTGGCCGCCACGCGCGTTCTTTCGCTGATGACCTCGCAGGACGAGGTTGAGCGCAATGCTCGCACGATCCTGGCGCTGACTGCGGCTGATATCATTCGCGGCTACGAGCATGCCGGCGACACGCCGGAAGCGCGCCAAGCTGCGTCGAGCAGCACGCTGAACTATGCGCGCGGTTTCAGCTCGCTCAGCAATCACCATGTGCTCGCTTTGACCGACGCCAAGTTCAAGGTCACGGCGGTTTCACCTGACCAGACCGGTTTGCTCGACCGTTCGTTGGAACAGGTCATCATCGGCGGCCAGCCGCTGTTCCTGTTCGGAGAGCGCGCCGGCGTGCTTACCGTGTCGATGAACGGCGAGGAATGGTACGCGGCCATGAGCCTGATGCCGGACCGTTCGGCCGGCGCCATTTCGATGATTTCGCACGAAGCCGTGTTTGCGGAATGGCGCAAGACCGTGTCGCTCAACGTCACGCTCTACGTGCTGACAGCCGGCGTGATGATCGTGATCCTGTATGCCTATTTCGGCCAAGCCTCGCGCGCCCGCTCCGCCGACCGGATCTATCTCGAAGCGCATCAGCGTATCGATCTGGCGCTTGTGCGCGGCCGTTGCGGGCTTTGGGACTGGGATCTTCACCGCGGCCGCATGTACTGGTCGCGCTCCATGTATGACATGCTGGGCTATGAAGCCTTCGACTCCATGCTGTCCTTCGGCGATGTGGCGGAGATCATTCATCCCGACGACGGCGATCTGTTCGCGCTGGCTAACCGCATCGTGTCGAAGCAAACCGATCAGATCGACCACATCTTCCGCATGCGCAATGCCGAGGGTCAGTGGGTCTGGATGCGGGCCCGCGCGACCGTCGTCGATCCGGACGCCGACGAGATTCACCTGATCGGCATCGCGGTGGATGTCACCGAACAGCGCACGCTGGCTCAACAATCGGAAGCCGCCGATCAGCGCCTTCGCACGGCAATCGAGAGCATCTCGGAATCCTTCGTGCTGTGGGACGCCGACAACCGTCTGGTGATGTGCAACAGCAAGTTCGCGGGCGATGTGGGCTTGTCGCTGGACGATCTTGCGGAAGGCACCGATCGCCGCGCGATCGAGCAACGCATGACGAAGTTCGTATTCGAGCGTCGCCTTGCCAATTCGAACGGCCCGTTCGGCGGCGCGACCTATGAGCGCCAGGTTGCCGATGGCCGCTGGTTGCAGGTCAACGAGCTGAGGACTCGCGACGGCGGCATCGTGTCGGTGGGTTCGGACATCACGCAGCTGAAACAGCATCAGGAGCGGCTAACCGAAAGCGAGCGGCGCCAGATGGCGACCATTCACGATCTCAGCCTTGCGCGCCGCGCCGAAGAAGAGCGCGTGGCGGAACTCGCCGACCTCAACACCAAATACATGCACGAAACGGAACGCGCCGAAGCCGCCAACCGCGCCAAGTCCGAATTCCTCGCCAACATGAGCCATGAGCTGCGCACTCCTCTCAACGCCATCATCGGCTTTTCCGAACTGATGGCGAGCGGCTTCTTCGGTCCGCTGGGCTCGGAGCGCTATGCCGAATATGCCCGAGACATCAATTCAAGCGGCACCTATTTGCTCGGCGTCATCAACGACATCCTGGATATGTCGAAGATCGAAGCTGGCCACTTCACCGTGGACCGCGAGGAAGTCGACCTTGCATCGCTCATCACCGAAGCGGTGAAGGTGGTTGCCCTGCAGGCGCAGGCCAAGGCGATCACCATCGACACCAAGATCGCCGACACGCTCACGGCTTTTGCCGACAAGCGCGCCGTCAAGCAGATTGCGATCAACCTCCTGTCGAACGCGGTAAAATTCACCGGCCAGGGTGGGCGCATATCGGTCCGGGCGCGCCACGCCGCGGGTGCCTTGATGCTGACGATCGAAGACAATGGCTGCGGCATCCCGAAAGACGCGCTGAGCAAGCTCGGGCGGCCCTTCGAGCAGGTGCAAAACCAAATGTCGAAGAACCACACCGGCTCCGGCCTCGGCCTCGCCATCTCGCGGTCGCTCGCCGAGCTGAATGGCGGCTCTCTGAAGATCCGCTCGGTGGAAGGTTCGGGAACGGTCGTTTCGGTCCGCCTGCCCGCTCAACAGCATTCACAACTGCGCGCTGCCTGATCGCACCGCTATTTGCGGCGAAGAAGGCGATCGAAGATCGTGCGCGCGTTGTGCTGGGTGTCCACAAGCAGCGCGTCGAGGACGGAAAGTTCGGGGGTATCGGTTGCCCGCAACAGGATATCGGCCAGTGCCGGCGGCATGTCGGTCTTGTCGAAATCGCCGACGACACAGAGGCGGATGACCTGCGTGACCGCCGTATAAAGCTGATGGGCCGACGCAAGCGTCTCGACAGCGCCTGCATCGGCAAAATCGGGATCGAGTTGGGCGAGCACGGCGGCTGTGCTGGTCTCATGATCCGGTCCGGCCTGAACCGCGCCAGTGAGACTTGCCACCTGCGCAATGAATTCGAGATCGATCAACCCGCCGGGAACGAGCTTCAGATCCCATGCATCGCGTGCGGGCTTTTCCTGCTCCAGGAGGTCGCGCATCTCGACCGCAGCCGCCTTCACCTCGCCTGACTTGCGAGAAGCTGCGAGGATCGCGGCGATCTCGGTTTGCAGTTCAGCCGCGAGCGTGGCGTCGCCGGAAACCGGCCGGGCACGTGTCAGCGCCATATGTTCCCAGGTCCAGGCGTCCTGCTGCTGGTATTTGCGGAAGGCATCGATATGGGTCGCGACAGGCCCCTTGTTGCCGGACGGGCGCAATCGCAGGTCGAGCTCGTAGAGGATGCCCTTGGCCGTCGGCGCTGAAACGGCTGCGATCAGCCGTTGTGTCAGCCGCGCGAAGTAGCGCGAGGGCTCCAACGGCTTGTCGCCATCGGACCATTCCGCCGTCTCGTCGTGATCGTAGATCAGGATCAGGTCGACATCCGAACCCGCCGTCAGCTCACGGCTACCGAGCTTCCCCATGCCAAGGATCACCGATCGCGCGCCCGGTATGCGCCCATGCCGCTGCGCCATTTCGGCTTCCACAGCCGCGAAGGCATGGCCGATGGTGAGGTCTGCGAGGTCCGAGAAAGCGCGACCGGCACGCGGCGCATCGATCGCGCCAGTGAGAAGTCGCACGCCGATCAGGAAGCGCTGCTCGGCCGCAAAGATACGCAGCCGATCAAGTGCTTCCTCAAAACTGGGTGCACCCTCCAAAAAGGTCACGAGGCGGCCGGAAAGATAATCGCGGCTGGGCAGTTCCGATAGAAGCGCGGGATCGAGCAGGCCGTCAAAGACATGCGGGCTGCGGGTGATCGTTTCCGCAAGCCTCGGTGCAGCGCCCATGATCGTGACGAGCAACCGCAGCAGTGCCGGATTGTTCTGGAGCAGGGAGAACAGCTGGATGCCCGCGGGCAGGCCGGACAGAAACGCATCAAAGCGGATCGCCGTGTCGTCAGCCCGCCGCGTTTCGCCGAAGGCCTGGAGAAGCGCCGGCGTTAGTTCGGTCAGCCGTTCGCGCGCTTCGGCCGAACGCGTGGCGCGATAACGCCCGAAGTGCCAGCCACGGATCAGGCGGATCATGTCGGAAGGACGCTCGAAGCCGAGCACGGTCAGCGTTTGCAGCGTGTCGGGATCGTCGACATCACCGGTGAAAACGAGATTGCCGACGTCGTCCGACAGCTTCGGCGCTGTTTCAAACAGAGCGGCGTAATGCTTTTCGACAGAGTTCAGCGCCGCACGAAGGTCATCGGCAAAAGCGTCGTCCTGCTCGTAGCCCATCAGGCGCGCGATGCGGGAAAAGCCTTCGTCTTCTTCCGGCACGACATGGCTCTGCTCATCCGCCACGATCTGGATGCGATGCTCGACATCGCGCAGATACCAGTATAGCCGTCCGAGGGTGCTAGATGCTTCCGTGGTGATCCAGCGCTGATCGGCCAGCATTCCCAGCATCGCCACCGTTTCGCGTCCGCGCAATTCGGGATAACGCCCACCGGCAATCAGTTGCTGGGTTTGCACGAAGAATTCGATCTCGCGGATACCCCCACGGCCAAGCTTCACATTGTGCCCGCGCACCGCGACATCGCCGTGGCCGCGATGGGCGTGGATCTGGCGCTTGATGGAATGGACATCGGCAATCGCTGCATAGTATTTTCGTCAGACATAGGGCCGCAACTCGCCGAGGAAACGCGCGCCGGCCGGCCCGTCACCCGCCACCGGCCGCGCCTTGATCATCGCAGCACGCTCCCAGTTCTGGCCGCGCGCTTCGTAGTAGGCCAGCGCGGCATCAACGGAGATGGCGAGCGGGGTGGAGCCCGGATCGGGGCGCAGCCGCAGATCGGTGCGGAAAACGTAGCCGTCGCCAGTGCGATCATGCAGGATGCGCACCAGGCGCCGCGTCAGCCGCACGAACAACTCGCCCGCTTCATCGCGGTTGGGGATGGCGGGGGCTGCGGGATCGAACAGAACGATCAGGTCGATGTCGGAAGAAAAGTTCAGCTCGCGTGCGCCGAGCTTACCCATGCCAAGCAGGATCCAGCCACTGCCTTCTTCAGGCTCGTTTAGGTTTGGCAGCTTAAGCTTGCCACTGTTGTGCGCGTCTCGCAGTAGGAAGCGCACGGCGGCACCAAGGCAGGCATCGGCAAGGCTGGACAACTGGTGGATAGTGACCTGCGTGTCTTGCGTGCGCGAGAGATCCGCCAGACCGATCAGCGCATGCGCCTCCCCCTTCAGCCGGCGCAGCCGCGTCATCAGCTGGCTTTCCGTTTCGCCATCGACCGGCGCCAGGATGTCGGCTTCTATCGCTTCAAGCCGCTTGGCCAGCGGAAGACTGAACAAAGCCTCGAGAGCGATGGGGCGCCGCAGGAAGGCGCTTTTCAGAAAGGGCGACAGTGAAAGAACGCTGCCAAGGAAGTCTGTCGGTGGGGATTTGCTGCTGCACAGAGAGGCAAGCTGGGATGCACCCTGCTCTCTCGCGGCAGAGACAAGGTCGGCCAGAGCATCCTGAGCGTCCTCGGCATCAAGCGGCGGCAAGGCCTGCACCGGTTGGCCGAACCAGAGTGTGCCGTCTTCCGCTTGTTTATCCCGGTCTGTCCGCTGTTTCATCCGGCTTCCTGATTATCGGAAAGATCATCGATACCAGCAAACCGGGCTCGGCGTCAGCCAGTTCCAAACGCCCATGGTGGAAGCCCATCACCGCCTTGGCCAGGCTCAGCCCAAGTCCCGAACCCGGCTGCGAGCGGCTTTTCTCCAGCCGCACGAAGCGTTCGGTCGCGCGCGCACGATCATCTTCCGGAATGCCAGGACCCGTGTCGCGCACGGATAGCCGCGCTTCCGCATCATCCGCAGTCAAAGACACGACGACACGAGAGCCGCCGTTCGTGCCCGCCGAATATTTGATCGCGTTGTCGACAATGTTGGACAGCGCCTGGCCGATCAGCTCGCGATTGCCGTGCGCGGTCGCGGCCACATCCACAGCGCTTTCTAAGGTGACGCCGACTTCCTCTGCCGCCGGCTCGTAGAGTTCGGCCACATCCCGGGCGATCGCCGTCAGATCGACATCCACCATGGCCTCCGCGGAATAGCCGGCTTCAAGGCGCGAGATCATCAGGATGGCGTTGAAGGTACGGATCAGCTGGTCGGATTCCGCGATCGTGCCCTCCAACACCTCGCGATACTCGGCGGTGTCCTTGGGCGTGCCTAGCGCCGATTCCGCCTTGTTGCGCAGCCGGGTGAGCGGCGTCTTCAAATCGTGAGCGATGTTGTCGGACACTTGTTTGAGACCCTCGTTCAGAGCTGCAATGCGCGCGAGCATCTCGTTGAGGTTTTCCGACAAACGATCGAATTCGTCGCCGCTGCCTTCCACCGGCAGACGGCCGCTAAGGTCGCCGCCCATGATGCGGCGGCTGGCTTCCGAGATGCGGTCGATTCGGCGCAGAGCCGTTCGTCCAACGAAGAACCAGATCAGCAGCGCGCCAAGGCCCATGATGCCGAGCGTGACGATCAGCGCGCGCTGCACCACCTGGCGGAAACGCTCCGGCTCGCCGAGGTCGCGACCCACCATCACGATCATCTGGTTTGGCAGTCGCAGCACCACGGCAGTCGCCAGATGCACCGGCTGGGTCGGATCGGCATCGATTGTTGCTTCTTCACCGTAGCGCGTGGCGCGCCTTTCGCCTTCGGCCTCGCCATAACGCTGATAGCCGAAAGGCCGTTCGGTCCAGCCGAGCTTGTCCAGCACGCCCGGTTGCAGGCTCTGAACGTTGCCGGCGAGAATGCGCCCTTGCGGATCGGTAATGAGGTAGAGGTTTGCGCCGGGCTGCCTGGAACGCATTTCGATGACGCGCACAAGCGACGTCAGCCCACCGCGCTGGTAAGCGCGTCCAAGACCGGCCATTTCCTCGTTGATCGTGTCCTGGATCTGGCCAACCAGCATGCGACCGGACAAGGATGTCATGTAGAACACGAGCAGGATGGCGCAGCCGGCAAACAGCAGAAGGTAAAGCGCCGACAGCCGAGCTGCCGTCGTCTTCATCGTGGCCGATAGGCGAGCCCACACGGAAGCGCTAACCCGCCTTCAGCATATAGCCGGCGCCGCGCACCGTATGCAGGACCGGCGTGTCGAAGCCCTTCTCGATCTTGGAGCGCAAACGCGACACATGCACGTCGATGACGTTGGTCTGCGGATCGAAATGGTAGTCCCAGACATTTTCCAGAAGCATCGTGCGCGTCACCACTTGGCCCGCATGGCGCATGAGATATTCCAGCAAACGAAACTCGCGCGGCTGCAAGGTCACATCCTGCCCTGCCCGCTTCACGACATGCGAGAGCCGGTCCAACTCTAAATCGCCGACGCGATAGGTGGTCTCGACCTCCTTGTTGCCGCTACGCCGGTTCAGCACTTCAACGCGCGCAAGCAGTTCGGAGAAAGCATAGGGCTTGGTCAGGTAATCATCGCCGCCGGCGCGCAAGCCCGTTACGCGGTCATCGACCTGGCCAAGTGCCGACAGGATCAGCACCGGCGTATCATTCCCGCGCGATCGCAGCCCAGCGACCACCGACAAACCGTCGCGCTTCGGCAGCATGCGATCCACCACCATGACATCGTAGTCGCCGTTATCGGCCAGCACGAAGCCGGACTCGCCATCACGCGCGACATGGACGGTGTGGCCGACCTCGTTCAGCGCTTTCTCAAGGTAGTCCGCGGCTTCGCGATCGTCTTCGATGACAAGGATTTTCATGCCTGATGTATATGGGGATAGGTCGGGACGCTGGAAAGAGGAATCGCTGAGCATGATCGGATCCTTTCCTGAAAGGGCAGCAGCGAACACGACGCCCGCTGCCGCAATCCGCCTCCTAAGCGGAGACGGCGTCATCCACGATCCGGCCGGCTCAAGGGAAAAGCCGGCCGGATCGTGCAGGGCAATCAGCCCTGATTGGTGGGCAGGGCGACGAAGCGGTTGACGTCGTCGCGGGTCACCTGAACCAGCACCTGCTTGCGGCCAGCCTTGGCGGCATCCTTGATGGCGGTCTCGACCTCGTCCGGGCTGGTGACTTCCTTCGAGTTGACCGACACGATCACGTCGCCGGCCTCTAGACCACGGGACGCAGCGTCGCTGTCGGGATCAACCTGCGTGATCACGACGCCCTTGCCATCGTCAGACGGAGCAACCGTCAGGCCGTAATCGTCGAGCGTGCTCGCCAGATCCTCGTCCTGCTGGTCGTCGCCGGTTTGTGCCGCAGCCTTTTCGTCACCGGGCAACACACCGAGCTTGACGTTGATCGACTGTGCCTTGCCGTTGCGCCACAGGTCGATCTTCACGTCCTTGCCGGGACGTGCCGAACCGATCACGCGGGCCAGTTCACGCGGCGTCGAAACCGCCTGACCATCAACAGCCGTGATGACGTCGCCGTCCTTCACGCCGGCCTTGGCCGCCGGGCTGTCGCTCTGGGCAGAGGCAACGATCGCGCCCTTGGCGTTTTCCAGGCCGATCGATTCCGCGATCTCAGGCGTCACCGGCTGGATCTGCACACCGAGCCAACCGCGCTCGATCGACTTGCCTTCCATCAGCGTCGTCACGACCTGCTTCACCGTGGAAGCCGGAATGGCGAAGGCGATGCCGACATTGCCGCCGGACGGCGAGAAGATGGCGGTGTTGACGCCAACAACTTCACCATTGGTGTTGAAGGCCGGACCACCCGAATTGCCGCGGTTCACGGCAGCGTCGATCTGCAGGAAGTCGTCGTAAGGACCCGCACCGATGTCACGGCCGCGCGCCGACACGATACCAGCCGTCACCGTGCCGCCGAGACCGAACGGGTTGCCGACAGCGACCACCCAGTCACCGACGCGCACCTTAGCATCATCGGCAAAGCCGACATAGGTGAACTTGCTGCCCTTGTTGTCGACCTTGAGCACGGCGAGATCTGTGCGCGGATCGCGACCGATCAGCTTGGCATCGTATTCGGCGCCATCCGTCAGCTTGACGCTATAGGCATCGCCGCCTTCAACCACGTGGTTGTTGGTGACGAGGTATCCGTCCTCGGAAATAAAGAAGCCGGAGCCTTGAGCGACGGGCCTCTCCTGGTTGCGATGGTGACGCTCGCCGCCGCGGCGCTCTGGACGGCGGCTCTCGCCCTGACCGTCGGGTCCACCGAATTCACGAAAGAAGCGCTTCAGGGGATGATTGTCGGGCAGTTCGTCAAAGCCCGGCATCTGCGATGGTCCACCGCGACCGCCTTCGTTCATCGCGGTTTCGGTCTGGCCCTTCACCATGACGCTAACGACGGCCGGGCTGACCTTATCGACGACGTCGCCGAAGCCGGTGGTCTGGTTTTGCGGCGCAACGCTGACGGCCTCTGCCAGAACAGGAACCGTGCCGCTGGTCACAGCGCCGAACCCGGCGCCTGCGATGATCGCTACGGAAGCGGCGGCCGCGAGGAAGCGGTTGCGCGTGCTGAGCGAGGGTTTGCTGGAGTTGCTCATAGTCTCTGATCTCCTTGCCATCGAAGTCCGATCCCGTACTTCGTTGAGGCTAGAGATAGGGCAGCGTTCCTTACAGGACGCTGTCCGCCGCATGAAACTTTCGTAATCTGCAACGGCTCAGCCGTTTCTCAGGAAGCGGCGGCTCAGCCGTCCTTCAGGATGGCGTCCAGACGCTTGCGTTCGTCCGAACTGAGTTCGGCCGAAGCTTCCGAGGAAAGCTGCCGCCTGTTCATGATCAGAACGGTGGCGCCGGCAAGCAGGAGCAGCAGCGGGGCGCCCCAAAGCAGCGCGGTACGGACGCTGAAACGCGGCTTCAGCAACACGAACTCGCCATAGCGTGACACGACATAATCCAGCACTGCTTCATTGTCGTCGCCCGCCGTCAGGCGCTCGCGCACGATGATGCGCAGGTCCTTGGCAAGATCGGCATCGGAGTCGTCGATCGACTGGTTCTGGCAGACGAGGCAGCGCAATTCGGCGGAGATGGTCCGCGCGCGGGTCTCCAGCTCCTTGTCCGCCAGCACTTCCTCGGGCTGCACGGCAAAAGCCGGAAGGCTCAAGCCGACCAGGATCAGAATTGCCGCAAGCCAGCCTCGCATCGCGCTCATCCTATTCTGCCGGCTGAGGCGCAAGAACTGCCTCGCGGCGCGCCGGCGCGCCGATCCGCAAGCGTCGGTCGGAGATCGACAGGATGCCGCCGATCATCATCAGCAATGGGCCGAGCCAGATCATCGTCACCATCGGCTTCCACCAGATGCGCACCACGATGCCGCCATCAGGGGTCGGATCCCCCAACGCAACATAAAGCTGGCTGAAACCGCGCGTCATAATGCCGGCTTCCGTGGTTGGCATCCGACGAGCGGTGTAAAGGCGCTTAGCGGATGAAACCGAGCCGATCTCGCGATTGCCGGAGATCAAGGTGAACACGGCCTGATCCTCGGTATAGTTCGGCCCCTGATGCGGAACGAGCCGTTCGAAACGCAGATTGCGGCCGGCGATGTCCGTTGTTTCCCCGGGCTTCAGGGCAACGATATGCTCGCTCTGGAAAGCGGTCGTCGCGACGATGCCGAGCAAGGCAACGCCCAGCCCGAGATGTGCGAGCGCTGCGCCATGCGCGGAGCGCGGCAGGCCGAAGAAGCGGCGGCGCATGTTGGAGAAGGACGTGTTGCCGAAGCCGGACCGCAGCGAGATATCGGTGATCGCGCCGAGAAACAGCCACACGGCCAAGCCGATGCCCAGTGCCGCAAACAACATGGTGCGATCAACGAAGATCATCACCACCAGCGTGGCCAGGATCGCGCCGCCGAGTGCCCAGGCGAGGCGCTGTGCTGCCGCATAAAGATCGCCGCGCTTCCAGGCGAGCAACGGCCCGAAGGGCACGAGAGCCAGCAGCGGGATCATTAGCGGACCGAAGGTCAGGTTGAAGAAGGGTGCGCCAACGGAAATCTTGTCGCCGCTGATGGCTTCGACCAGCAAAGGATACAGCGTGCCGATCAGAACGGTCGCGGTCGCGGTGGTCAGGAAAAGGTTGTTCAGCACCAGCGAGCCTTCGCGGCTGATTGGCTGGAACACGCCGCCCGCCGTCAAGCTCGGCGCTCGGAATGCAAACAGCGCAAAGGAACCGCCCACGAACAGGCTCAGGATCACCAGGATGAACACGCCGCGCGCGGGGTCGGTCGCGAAGGCATGGACCGATGTGAGAACGCCGGAGCGCACCAGGAAGGTACCGAGCAGCGACAGGGAGAAGGTCATGATGGCGAGCAGGACCGTCCAGATCTTCAGCGCCGACCGTTTTTCCATCACCAGAGCCGAATGCAGCAGCGCGGTGCCGGCCAGCCACGGCATAAAGGACGCGTTCTCGACCGGATCCCAGAACCAGAACCCGCCCCAGCCGAGCTCGTAATAGGCCCAGTAAGACCCCATCGCGATACCGCCGGTCAGGAAGATCCAGGCCGCTAGTGTCCATGGTCGAACCCAGCGTGCCCAAGCCGCATCGATCCGGCCTTCGATCAGGGCTGCGACGGCAAAGGAGAAGCTGACGGAAAAGCCGACATAGCCGAGGTAAAGCAGCGGCGGATGGATGGCGAGACCGATGTCCTGCAGGATCGGGTTTAGGTCCTGACCTTCGAACGGCGCAGGTACGAGGCGCGTGAAGGGGTTGGAGGTCGCCAGAATGAACAGGAGGAAGGCGGATGCCACCCAGCCCTGAACGGCCAGCGCATTGGTCTTCAAGGTCGCCGGCAGATTGCGCCCGAACGCGGCAACTAGAGCCGAGAACAGGGACAGGATCAGCACCCAGAGCAGCATCGAGCCCTCATGGTTGCCCCACGTTCCCGTGATCTTGTAGAGCGTCGGCTTCATCGAATGGGAATTTTCGAAGACGTTGCGCACCGAGAAATCGGACACGACGTAAGCCCAGGTCAGCACCAGAAACGACGCTGCGATCAAGGCAAACACCGCCACGGCAACGGGTCCCGCCACTGCCATCAAGCGGGCATCGTTCTTCTGGCTGCCGACAATGGGAATGGTCGACTGGACCAGCGACAGCGCGAAAGCCAGAACGAGGGCGAAGTGGCCGAGTTCAACCATTGGCATGCCCGCCCATCACTGTTCTTCCTGCCAAACGCCCTTGGCCTTCAAGCCTTCGGCAACTTCCTTCGGCATGTAGTTCTCGTCATGCTTAGCCAGCACGCTGTCGGCCACGAAGGTGCCGTCTTCGCGAAACGCGCCTTCGGTCACCACGCCTTGTTCCTCACGAAACAGATCGGGAAGAATGCCGGCATAAACGACCTTCACAGACTCGGTGCCGTCGGTGACCGAAAAGGCCACATCCGTGCCCTGCCCGCGAAGAACCGTGCCGCTTTCCACCAGGCCGCCTAAACGGATGCGCTGGCCGGCCGGAACCGCTGCAGTCTGAAGATCTTCCGGCATGTAGAAAAAGGAAGTGCGCTGTCCGAGCGCATAAAAGGTCAGACCGGTCGCCACGCCTAGAAAGGTCAGCGCCCCGAGAATGACGGTCAGTCGCTTCTGCTTGCGGGTCATTGCTTGCTCGCTTCGGGAATGCCTAGCGATGTTGCAAATGCTTGCAACGCCGCCGCTTCCTTTGTCGTGTTGCCCAACGCGGCCGTGCCGCGCTCCAGAGCGGCGCGTGCTTCATCCGGCTTGCCCAGAACCAGGTAGGACCGGATCAGCCGCTCCCAGCCGGGCTGGTCGTTGGGATTGTCTTTCAGCTTGGCGTCGAGACTGGCGACCATGCCCTCGATCATGGCGGTACGGTCTTCCGCCGTCATGCTGCTTGCATTGTCGATATCGGCAGCACTGGGGTTGGGCTGCGTGGAGGCCGCTTGTTCAGTCTGCATTTCGCCTGCTTGCGCAAGCGCCGCCGTGGCCGCGCCCTTCCAGGACGAGTTGTCCGGCAGATCAGCCTGCATCGCTCTCCAGGCCGCTTTCGCCTCTTCGAGGCGGTCCTCTTGTGCATCGCCCAAGGCAAGGTAAAACCGCGCCTTGCCGTCCTTGGGCTCGGCGGCCAAAGCGCGCGTGAAGGCAGCTTTGGCGTCAGGCGAAATCATGCCATCCGCAACATTCACATAGGCTTCCCCAAGACCGCTTTCGCGCTGTGGCGTAGAGCCCAGATACTCGATGGCGTTGCGATAGGCCGTCACGGAATCGTTTGCGCGGCCGATGCGGAGATAGATCGGCGCCAGCACTTCCCAGCCATTGCCATCCCGCGGATTGGCCTGCAGATGCGCTTCGGCGCGTGCAATGAGGTCGTTGACCGGGCTGTCGGCGGGGTTCTGCTGCTTGCGCGCTTCAAGAGGCTGCGATGGCTGGTCGGGCGAACCGGTGGCGGCATAAACGCCCCAGCTCACCAGCGGCACCGAAAGCACGGCAATCATTGCCAGCCAACGTCCCGCAGCTCCGGTTCGGCCGGCGATCTCGTCCTTGGTCTGATCCGCCTTGAGGATGCGCCGCGCGATCTCGTTGCGCGCCTGTTCGGCCTCTGCGCGACCGATCAAGCCGCGGGCATGGTCGCGTTCCACTTCGGCAAGCTGATCCTTGTAGATCATCAGGTCGAAGGCGCTGTCGGGCGCAGCCGCGGGAGTGTGCCGCATGAACGGCAGTAAAACACTGACGCAAGCGCCGAATGTCAGCAGGGCGGCAACGATCCAGAACAACATGGGCGTCTTTTACGCCCCGCTAATCCCTTCGCCAACACCGGCGGGGTGCGGCTTTCCGTCTGGGATGGGCCTGACCTCAGCCTGGATCAGGTCAGCGGCGTCCAGCTTCCATCCGCGTTGCGACATGCCGAACCGCGTGCGCTCTTGGGATTTCCATCGACAAAGATGGTGTGATTGTACTGCCGGCAGTCCTGCGATCCGACGCGGTAAGGCTGGGCTGCGACAACTTCGCCGTAACGGCCGGCGCGCTGGTTGCGCCATGTTACGGGCTGACCGCTCGGCGTATATTCCAGCGCCCTGTACTCGGCTTCCAGCGCACTGCGCCTGTCGCGATTGTCGAGTTCCTTGCCGATCGTTCCACCGACAAGCCCGCCTGCCATCGCGTCCAGAAGAGCGGCGCCGATTGGCTTTTCGGTTTTCGTAGGCTGCACGAAGCTGTTGGCCGGCACGCGCAGACCCGTGGTCGAACATCCGGCAAGAACGGCCAGGAGAAGCGCGGAAAGAACTTTTGTCTTCATGGTCGTGGGTGCTGCCGATCGGGAAAGTGCATGCCTGCCGAGCACTTATAGCACAGCTATATACGTAGCATAGCTAATGAGCGCGGGGGAGTTCTACAATCACTTTGAGCCCGCCA